>CALZQD010000103.1 GCA_945828175.1 uncultured Bacteroidales bacterium
GAGATTCCTCTACGTCTCGTGGGCTCGGAGATGTGTATAAGAGACAGCTGAAATAACAATCAGCGACACGGAATTTGCGTTATCGAGAACGGATTTTTTATCGCTGCCTCGGCTGCTTCCTGCGCCAGACGGCGCTGCGGAGCGTTGACGCGGGTCGGTGAGTAGGGATTGCCGACGACATCGTGGCCGAAGAGCGTGCCATACCATGTGCAGGCGGCGATATAGCGTCCGAGCGTATAGCTCAGGTGATAGCCGTCGCGGGTAAGGTCGTCGCCGAGAGCCGACGTGCGTGCATCCTGAATCGCTGTGCCGCAGGGTATAACGCCCTTGAGTTCGGGATTGTCGGCGAGCGCTTTCTTAGCGGCGTCGACGATGGCGCGATACATCTTTATCTGGCTCTTACCGTAGTTTTTGAAGCCGTCGTGCTTAGAGTCGGGCGAATAGGCCCAGGTCATGTGCCAGAGGAACACGGGGCGTGGGCCGACGGCCTTGCGCACCATAGCAATCAGCTCCGGCAGATGCTCGAAAGTCTCATACTGACCCGAGAAATGGCTCGCCTGCTGGAAGGTGATGTAGTCCCACTCCTCATCGGCCAAGGCGCGCGAAATGGTGCAGGCGGCAATAGTGTCGACGCGGCCGTCGGCGGCGATTTTGCGGTAGCTGTATTCGCCCTTGTCGCCTTTCATGTTGTTGTAGTGGCGCTCGATCGAGCAGCCGGGGAAATAGAGGTTGCCGATGACGATTTCGTCGCCTCCGGCAACGGTGAGCTTGTGCATTTCCTGTTCGAGAGCATCTACAGAGAAGCTGTTGCCGATGGCGAGAACCTTTAGCTCGCGCGCCGACATGCCGAGGGTAATGGCGGCGATGATGACAAGACTGAGAATGTATCGTTTCATTGTTCGTTTTATTTTAGTTAGTTTGAGTATTTGAAGTCAATAAGGAATTGCACGAGCGACTCTTTGTCCTTGATGCCAAGCTTTTTGCGCAGCCGGTAGCGGGCCGTCTCGACGCCGCGCACGGTCAGGCTCGTGAATTTGGCTATGTCTTTGGTGCTGAGGTTGAGGCGCAGAAGGGCACAGAAGCGCAGGTCGACGGGCGTCAGGGTCGGATAGCTCGCCACGAGGTTGCGGAAGAAATTCTCGTGGATGAGGTCGAAGTTATTGTGGTAGATGTTCCAGAACTCGCTGTCGCCGATGTCTGAATCGATGTGCTTCAGCAGCGAGTCGATGTCGGTCGTCGTTATCGAGCCTTTGCGTTTCTGCTCGCTTATGGTGTCCTTGAGGTTGTCGATGACCCTCTGGCGCTGTGCCATGTCGAGGGCGAGCGACGCTAACTCTTTGCTCTTGCTCGTCAGCTCAATTTCGAGCAACTGCTTCTGCTGCTGGGCGATGATGCGCTCCTGCTCGAGAATCTTGATGCTTTGCGCGGCCTGCTCGATGCTGTTTTTATGCTCTTCTTTTATCAGGGCGCGTCTCACACGCCATTTGGCGATGAGTACGACCAACAGGACAATCAGTATGAAATAGAGCAGCATCGCCCAGATTGTCAGATACCACGGCCGCGGCACCGTAAATTCATATATCAGAGGCTCTGACTCGTTTCTGTCGTCGTCGATGAGGGTCGCTTTGAACACATAGTGGCCGGGCGTCAGGCCGCCGTAGCTTATCTCGGTCTCCGACGTGACGTGCGACTGGCGGCTGCCGCCGCCTTCGAGCTCATATCTTATCTGCGACGGGCGCGCATTGTAGTTGGGATAGCGCAGGCTGAACATGATGTTGCCCGGCACCTCGACGTCGCGGGTCTTCGAGTCTATCGGCAGGCGCGTCTCATTGCCATCTTTCGATAGGGACGTTATCGAGCCGTGAGTCAGCACCAGCGGCTGCTGCGCCTTAGCCTCGCGGGTGAGGCTGAGGGTGCCGATGCCGTTGTTGAGGGTAAAGAAGGCGGTCAGGTCTTTGTCGACGAAGACCTTGTTGTTCAGCCCGTTGCTCTGCATCGAGAAGAGGTCGAGCGGCACCGTGAAGATGCGTTTGAAGCGGCCGTCTTCATACGATATGAGGTTATACTGCGTCTTCGACGTCACCCAGAAGAGATTGTCGTCGACGCTCTCGGTCGAGAGGATGCCCTTTATCATCGGCAGGTCGCGGTTGAACGATTCATATGGCTTCAGCTTACAGCTGTCTGTGTCATAGATATATAACTTGTCGCCGTCGGACACGGCCACACGCCCGCGTATCTTCATCACGAAGGCCATGTTGCTGTTGTTGCTGTTGGTCGACTTGAAGTGTTTCGTGTCTTTGACGCGCGTCAGGTCGTCAGATAACTCGAGCCGCATCACGCCCGATGCAAGGTGGGCGCACCACACCGAGCCGTCGTAGTCTGTCTCGATCTGCCGCACTGGCTCGGCGAAGTCTTTGAGCGCGTGGTCGCGGTGCCAGAGGCCGTCCTCGCCGCGGGTGTAGACATAAATCAGGTAATAGCTCGACTCGAGCAGCACATCGCGGTTGCGCAGTCGCGCCTTGACGATGTCGGTAGCGTTGCTGTTGTAATGTTCTGTACCTGACGACGAAAGCACGTCGACAGTCGTGTTGCAACCGACAAAGAGCTGGTCATCGATTTTCGACACATGCCACGTCTGCGCCTTGACGCGCGGCACCTCCGAAATCTTGCCGCTCTCAATCGAGTAGGTGTAAAGTCCCTGGTTTGTGGCCATATATATCTTGTCGCCGAAGCGCGACACGGCGTAGGTCATGCCGATATATGGGTCGGTGTGATCGGGCTCGAGGATGAGGAAGGGCAGACTGGTGTGTATCAGCGAGATGCCGTAGTCGAGCGCGCTCCATATGTTGCCGAAGTTGTCATAGAGCAGGCCCAGTACCGAGTTGTTGTTGAGACCGTTTTCGAGACAGTAGTGCCACAGCGGTCGGCCGCTCTGGTTCATGGCGTAGATGCCGCCTTGTATCGTACCAATGATTATGTCGCGCTTGGGTGTCACTATCATACGGTTGACCTGCGCGTGCCTTATGCCGTCGTCATAGTCTGTCGCAAAGGGCCTTAGCTTGTCGGTCGCCGTGTCGTAGATAAAGAGGCCGTTGCTCTCGGTGGCGAGCAGCACGAGCCCCGGCTCGTAGTCGCATGCCCCGACGATGTCGTCGTCGCCGACGAGCTCGCGCTCGATCAAAGTCGTCAACCGGCGCGTCTCGGGGTCGAACTCGGCGAAGTCGCCGTCGATAAGCTGGGCGTAGATATGCCCCGATACATTATATATAAAGAGCGGCCTGACGTTGGCGCAGACTTCGATGTGCCGGCCGTCGTAGACAAACAGCGACCTGAACGACTGAAAGATAAGGTAATCGCCCGCGCGTTCAATCTTCCATATCTCGTCGTCGTTGAAGAGCGCCGGGTCTATGCTGTCGCTTATCGACGTGTAGCGCATCTCGCCGAAGTCGTCGCGCGAGAAGTAGCCGAACTGCTGGTAGCTGCCGGTGTAGACGCGGTTGCCGTCGACCGTCACCGACCTGACGATATAATGGCCGGGCACGGGGTAGCATTTCCATCTTGCACCGTCGAATACAAGCAGTCCGTCGTTGTTGCCGAAATACATTATGCCGTCGTCGTCCTGACCGCAGGCCCAGTTCTGGTTGCTCGCGTCAAACTGCCGCGAGGTGTAGTTGGTCACCGTCGGCTTGAACAGCGTCGCCCCGGCAACGAGGGCGCAGACGAGCGCCGCGACTGTCAGAATCAGCCTATGGCAGCAGTTTTCGAGCGATTTTATGTCGGTTGTTGATGGCATCTCGGTTTAAGGTTTTTAAAGGCATTGCAAATATAATTACAAATTGCAGAAAATGCAAAACGTAGTCGCGTCGAAAACCTAAAAATGTTGATTTTTAGTCCTCTGAACGCTAAAAACGTAGTGAAAACGTAATGTTATACAACATAAACGTAGCCGTGTAGTATATAAAATTGGTGCCACGTCGTTAACATGGATTTAAATTTGCGGCAGAAAATTTTTCTACTTTTTAACGTTAACTAAAACCATTATGAAAAGACCAATTCTTGTAATTATGTTGTTCTTGGTCAGTGTAGCTGTCGCAGTCGCACAGACCATCACAGTAAAAGGAACGGTCGTTGACGCAGCTGACGAGCCCCTGCCCGGCGTTTCGGTGCAGGTCGTAGGCTCTAACCACGGCGCAATGACTGACTATGACGGCAACTATCAGATTGCCGGTGTCAAAGGTGACGCTACTCTCCGCTTCAGTTTTGTCGGTACGAAAACTGTCGAAGAGAAAATCAACAATCGCACTACTATTAATGTAAAGCTTCTCGATGACAACCAGAACCTCGACGAGGTCGTCGTCATCGGTTACGGCGCCGCCAAGGCAAAAGACCTCACGGCTCCTATCGCCGTTATCAAGGGCAGTGAGATCACCAACATCCCGACGAGCTCGCCTATGGCCGCTCTCCAGGGCAAAGTCCCCGGCGTCAACATCCTCAACTCGGGTACTCCCGGTGACGGTCCTAAAGTCCGTATCCGCGGTACAGGCTCTTTCTCGAGCGCCGAGCCCCTCTATGTTGTCGACGGTATGTTCTACGACAACATCAACTTCCTCAACAACGACGATATCGAGGAAATGTCGATCCTCAAAGACGCTTCGGCTGCCGCCATCTATGGTGTGAAGGCTGCCAACGGCGTTGTCATCATCACAACAAAGAAAGGCAAACAGAATCAGCCCGCCCACATTACTTATAATGGCTATGTAGGCGTTCAGACCGTTACAAAACGTCTCAAGATGGCTAATTCTCACGAATACGCCACCATGCTCACCGAGGCTAACCCAACGGCTTACAGCCCTGTCCTCGAAGAAGCAGTACGTCTCTGGGGCGGCAACATGAGCAACCTCACCTTCGGCGCCGACACCGACTGGTATGACGAACTCCTCCGCACAGCCCTCATGACAAACCACAGCCTCACGATCTCGGGCGGCAGCGAGCGCGCTACCTACTCTCTCGGCATGAGCTACCTCTATCAGGACGGTATCATGGACACCGACAACAACTACAACCGCCTCAACTTCCGCGCTCAGGTCGACTATCAGGCAACCAACTGGATGAAAGTCGGCTTCAGCGGCGTCTTCTCGCAGGGCAACCAGCGCATACCGAAAAACAACGCATGGCAGGTAGCCTACAACGCCCCCGGCATCTTCCCCGTCTATGACGAGAGCCGCGGCGACGAAATCTACCCCGTCAAATATGCATCGCCCACGCAGATCGGCATCAACAACAACATCTACAACCCCGTTGCGACAGCCAACTTCCAGAACTCACAGAACAAAGTCAACCAGTATCTGGCCAACTTCTATGCCGAGTTCAATCTCGTTCCCGATAAACTCACTTTCCGCACAAGCTACGGCAAGGACTTCTCTACAATCCGTGGCCGCACATTCACCGAACCCTATTATGTAGGTTCAAGCCAGCAGGTAACAGTTTCGGGCCTTACAAAAACAGCTACCGAATACGACAAATGGTCGTGGGACAATATCCTTACATATAAAGATAAATTCGGCAAGCACGGCGTAGGCGCCATGGTCGGCTACTCGATGCGTCAGGACGGCTATCAGATGCTCCAGGGCACCGTCAGCGGCGTTCCCACCGAGCGTGAAGAATACTGGTATATCGACAAAGGCGATGCCGAGACAGCTAAATCAAGCGACGGCGGCTCTCGCTACCGCAGCCAGTCGGTATTCACTCGACTCAACTATGACTACGACGGCAAATATCTGTTGATGTTCACATTCCGTGCCGACGGTACATCTAAGTACCAGGAAAAATGGGGCTACTTCCCCTCAATCGGCGGCGCATGGGTCATGTCATCAGAGCCTTTCATGAAAGACCAGAACGTCTTCGATTACCTGAAACTCCGCGCATCTTGGGGTCGTCTGGGTAACGACAACGTTGCAGCAAGCGACGGTTTCGCAGCCCTCACAACTGGCTACCCCGCATCAGGCGTATTCGGCAACAACACATATCCCGGCTACCAGAACCCCGCCCGCTTCAGCTGGCTCAAATGGGAGGTTGTCAACGAAACCAACGTCGGCGTTAACTTCGCTACTCTCAACGACCGACTGACCGTCGACCTCGACTACTTCTACCGCCTCACAACACAGGCTGTAATCTCTCCGCTGCTTCCCTTCGAGAACGCTACCCTCGCCGGCAACTACGGCAAGATCCTCAACGACGGTGTCGACGTTTCAATCAACTGGAACGACCGCCTCGGTGACTTCAAATACTATGTAGGCGCCAACATGTCGTTCCTCCACAACGAAGTCAAGAGCCTCAAAGGCCGTCGCATCGTCACAGGCGGTCAGACCTCTAACATCGTCGGCGAGAAGATGAACTCGTTCTAC
>CALZQD010000104.1 GCA_945828175.1 uncultured Bacteroidales bacterium
CTCAGGCTATATGCCCTACATGACTGTCGCATCACTCGAAATGTCGGATGAACCATTTTCAAGAATAACAATTTTTGAAGAAAAATGTGCTGCCCTGTCACATATTTTGGGCGATTTTCGC
Organism: uncultured Bacteroidales bacterium; assembly: GCA_945828175.1. GTDB lineage: Bacteria > Bacteroidota > Bacteroidia > Bacteroidales > Muribaculaceae > CAG-873. Next base: position 122 of record CALZQD010000104.1, read on the forward strand.
TTTTCGCCGCAGTCACATAGCTCGCTATGCTCCTTTGGCTCAAAACAAAACTCGCCTCAAACTATGCAACCTCTGATTTAATATTTATTATGAAACAGGCTCTTAGTCAGGCAATTTGTGACAGTGCCGAATAAAATTATTTTGCTTCTGAGAGATAAATCACTATCTTTGAAAACAAAAACGCTATGAAAAAATTGATGTTTCTGGCGGCTGTATGCGCCTCGTCTGCTATTAACGCCGAGGCTAAAGAGCTCGAGCGATATGAGATGAACTATGGCGACACTGTGCGCACCTATGCCATCTATCGCCCCGATTCAATCAGCCCCTATGCGCCTCTCGTTGTCTATACCCACGGCTATGGGTCAAAGACACGCAACCGCAAGGATTTAAACCGTGCCGCCGACCGTCACGGCTTCGTGGTGTGCTATCCCGACGGCGCGCCCGATACGAGGGGCAAAGACGGCTGGTATGTCGGCTATCCGTCGCAGTCTAATATGGATAAAGACGAGATTTCGTTTTTCAAGGCCTTGCTCGACGAGGTCTGCGCGGCTGAGAAACTCAACCGCGATAACGTCTTTATGGCGGGCATGTCGAACGGCGGCGACCTCTGCTATCAGCTGGCCTATACCTGTCCCGAGCTTTTCAAGGCTTATGCGTCAGTGGCGGGTCTGACATTCGAGTGGGTCTACAATGACCATAAGCTGACGATACCGGTCGATTTCATGGAGATCCACGGCAACGTCGACACGACCTCGATGTGGACCGGCGACCACGACAATAAAGGCGGGTGGGGTGCCTATATACCCGTGCCTCTGGCTGTTTCGGCCATCGCTGCCAATAACCGCTGCACGACGATGACGGTCGACTCTATACCCTCGCTCACCGGCGACGGCCGTATGCTCACGCGCACTGTCTATGGCGACAGCCCGTCGGGCAAGACAGTCATACTCTATGAGGTTGACGGAGGCAAGCACGCCTGGCACGCCAAAGACATCGACACCGGCGAAACCGTTTGGCAGTTCTTCGAGTCAGTGCTGAAGAGAGACGATAACTGAACCGGCACGGGTCGGAGAAGTATCAATCCGCGAAACTAATGTAGACAATATTACTATCACTGAATATGCACCGCCGCCGCCGATATACTACCGCCGGCGGCTGCGCTATAAGCTTATGTTGCTATTCAAAGCCTACGACTGTATAATTCCAACCTTTCCGTTCCTGACTGATTGCTGTACTTTTATTTTCAGATATACATTTTATTGACGTAGGAAATGCTGAATGACCTATGTATCTGCCGCTTTCAACATCAAACCACCATACAGAATCGTCAAATGGATTGTCAGGTATAACGAAACCATACAGCTTCAATTCCGGGAGATAATTATAGCGTGAACATTCTTTTTCCGCTTTAATGTAGTCTGTGCGGCTTATTTCTTCCACCGAGAAAACAGCATGAGCATATGCGACGACAACATTCGCTATCGCAAAGAACAATATCAGGAATCGTTTATTCTTCAGTTTTATATCGGTAGATTCAATTCTTTGATTTGTCGGCAATCTCTTGGTTGAAGGCTTATTTCATCGTTATTGTCGAATATAGTCATGAGGTGGTTATATGTCCCTATAGCAAAAGTGCAACAGCCTGTTGCAATATTTCGTTATACTCAGAATCGTTGTTTAAGCGGACTGCAGTTCCCATGCCCAAAGGTAATACTTTTATTTTGATTTTCAGTGCTATGGCTCTATAATTTCGGGGAGTATAAAAACAACCGAGGCCGCGCGTTGATGACGGCGGCCTTGGGGAAGGGGGTATTGTTAAGATTCAGGCCCGGAGGGTTATGCCCGATGTGGCCTTGGTCTTGTTATGTGCGGGAGGGTTTTATTTGAGGAGCGACTGGAGGAGTTCGGGCTCGTTGGTGGTGATGAAGTCGACGCCGTGGTCGATGCACCACTGCATGTCTTCTTTTTTGTTGACGGTCCAGACGTTGACTTTCATGCCGAGGTCGTGACATTCTTTGATCCACTCGGGGTGTTTCTTCATGGCTTTGAGGCTGTAGTCGATGCCTGCGCCTTTCATGAATTTAATCTGCGCGGGAACGAGGTCGCCCTGGAGGTAGTAGACGCCTGTGCCTTCGGGAACGGCTTTGATGAGGTTGACGAAACCGTGTTTAGAGAATGTGATATAGTCGACCTTGTCTTCGAGACCATATTTCTTGACCATGGCAAGGATGCGCTTGATGGCGGCACGTTCAGACGAGTTGCTGTCGTGGGGTTTGAGCTCGCAGACGATGCGGGTGTTGAGTTTCGCTGCCTCGGCGAGATATGCGTCGAGAGTGGGGACATGTTCGCCGTTCTTGAGAGTCTGGGCGAGAACGAGTTCGGCGGGCGAGTGCTCGATGTCGATGCCGTTGATGCTGGCGTCGTGGTTGACGACGAGAACGCTGTCGGCGGTCATCCAGACGTCAAACTCAGAGGCATAGCAGCCGATAGAGTCGGCCTTGACAAGAGCGCGGATTGAGTTCTGGGCCGAGCCTTCGGTGTCCCAGTAGCCGCGGTGTGCGATGACTTCGGGCTTGGCGGCTGCGGCTGTGAGGCTGATAGAGGCGGCTGCGGCCAGCGACAGGAATAAAGTTGTTTTTTTCATTGCGTTTTTATTGTTTTGAGATTATTGATTATGCAAACTTACTGAATAAAACTTTAACTGTTGTTTAAAAAACTTTAAATGTTAAAATCGATAGTAATTTTGTCTTTTAAAGTCTTGCTCGGGACCTCGACGGCGGGGCAGTTTTTGTCGCTGTCGCGGACTACGCGAGCTTTGCGGCCGTTGACTTTCACGGTGGCGCCGTTGGGCAGGGCGGGCAGCAGCAGGCGGTAGGCGCGGCGGGTGACCTGGCCGTCGTAGCCGCCCTCGGCGGGATGGACGGTGACGGTGGCATGGTTGCCGGCCTGAATGTACTGCAGGCGTGTGGTGAGGTATTTGCCATCTTTGTAGTCGAGGCTGATGCCGTCGTCTTCATAAAGGGTGAAGCTGTTGTCGGCGTCGCCGGCGGCGGGATAGACGCGCATCACGAGGGTGTCGAGCGCGGCTGTTGCGGGGCGGGGCGAGTAGGGCTGCGTGGCGAGGATGTGGCCGCCGCGGACGTAGAGGGGCATCTCGTCGATGTCTTTGGCGATGTCGAGGGTCTGACCGCCGTCGTATTTCTCGTGGGTGAAGTAGTCATACCACACTTCGCCTTCGGGAAACCACACTTTCTGCGACGCGGTGAGGCGCTCGCCTGTGCCGGGGGTGGTGATGGGCGCAGCAAGGAGCACGTCGCCGAAGGTAAACTCCTGCGGCTGTTTGAACGACAGAGGCTGGTCGCCGTAGCCGATAAACATCGAGCGGTTGAGCGGTACCATGGTGTTGTGTGTCTGCCACACGCTGCTGTAGATATACGGCATCAGTTCGGAGCGCATGTGATAGAAGCGGCGCATGGCTTTGGTCTCGCGGTCGCCGCTGATCCAGGGACGGCGGTCGAGTCGCGGGTCTTTTGTCGAGTGGACGCGCAGTGCCGCCGAGAGTGCGCCGAACTGAGTCCATCTCGCCGTGAGTTCGGGATTGGGGTCGCCTCTGAAGCCGCCGATGTCGTGCGCCCAGTAGTAGCAGCCGCCCTGTCCGCTGCAGGCGGTCAGCTTGACCTCGAAGGCGAGAATCTCCCAGTTGGCCTGGGCGTCGCCTGAGAACTGTATCGGGTGACGGTGGTCGCCCCAGCCGGCCCAGCGGCTGTAGCCGGCGCCGCGTTTGCCGTCGCGCTGTGAGTCGCGGTAGTAGAGTTCGTTAATCCATGCGAGCGATGTTGCCTGATGGCCTCTGACATAGGGATAGAGATAGTTCTGCTGCCAGTCGAGCCACCAGAAATCGACGCCCATGTCTTCGTGCGGACGGTGGGCGAACTCGAAGAACTTCTCCATGTAATTGCGGTCAGAGAGGTCGAAGAGAGGCACATCGTCGCCGGTATGGCCGAGAGCCTTGACAAACTCTTTATAGTTATGTTCGTGAGGGCGTATGCCATCGTGCGGATGGTCGTTGAGCGAGACGGTGACGCCGCGTCGGTGACATTCGGCGATCAGCGCGGCCGGGTCTTTGATAAGGTCGTTGTTCCAGGTATAGCCGTTCCAGTTGAGATGGCCGTTGTGGCCTGTACCCGTCGTGGCGTCGTTGGTGTGCCAGGCCATGTCGAAGACGATGTTGTCGATGGGAAAATCGTTTTTGTCGTAGCCGTCGATGATGTCGAGAAACTCGTTGTCGGTATAATCCCAGTAGCGGCAGTACCAGACGCCGTGGATATATTTGCGTGTCATCGGCACACGTCCGCTGATGGCTCCGAGGCTTGCGAGGGCCGCGCGGTAGTCATTGCCGTAGACAAAGCAGTACTGATCCTGGATGTGGCTGTCGGTGTCGCGGGGCTTGAGCCATCCGTCGACAAGGAGGTCAGAGCGTTCGTCGTCTATGATATACCATCCGTCGCGGCTGAGAAGGCCGTCTTGCATCGGAATCTCTTTTTTTACGCGATCAAGGGTCTCTATCGGGCCGCCGAGGTTGTTGGCGAGGATGAAGCGGTTGGTGAACGTGCGCTCTTTAGCGTTAAGGATATATTTTGCCTTCAGATTCGATGTCGAGAATGGGTAACCGTCGGCGTGATACCATATTTTCAGGGCAGATGTCGAGATTTCATAGCAGTTGTTGCCGAGGTCGACGACGTCAATCGAGTCGGGCGACAGCATGTTCGTGCGGTCGTAGGCGAAGAGAGTCGGCTCGTCGATGAAGGCCGCGTCTTTGGCATATTCGAGGCGCAGCAGGGTGGGAGTGATTATCGACAGGCGGTTGTTGCCGAAAACCAACGGGTTTGACGCCGCCTTTCCGGCAGATGCGTTCATGACCGCGCTTATGGCCAGCATGACAGAGATGCCGGTTCGTGTCAGTAGATTCATGGCTACAGGTTTAAGAGGATGTTTATTGGTTGGCGGTTTCTTTGTGAGGCACAGTGATGCCGCCTATGTTGAGGTGATTGTCTGAAACGTTGACGATTTTGATTTCGATGCCGCGGTCTTCGATGGCCTGGGCGATTTTGTCGGGAATGTTCGAGTCTGTGATTATCACGTCGACATCTTCTATGTCGGCGATCTTGCTGAAGCCGCGGCGGCGGAATTTCGACGAGTCGGCCAGGAGAATGGTTTTCTGGGCAGTGCGCATCATCGCGCGGTTGAGGTCAGACTCGCGCATGTCGGTCGTGGTGATGCCGAAATCGAGGTCGATGCCGTCGGCGCCGATGAAGAGTTTGCTGCAAGAGAATCCTTGCAGGGCGTTTTCCGCATATTTGCCGACGACCGAGAGACTGCTTGTGCGCAGGGTGCCGCCAAGCTGTATCAGGTCGATCGCTTCGTTGGCGCCGAGGAGCTCCGACACTTTCAGCGACGCCGAGATGACTGTGAGACGGTGGATGGGTTTGATGCAGCGGGCCATTGCCAGGACGGTCGTGCCCGAGGCGATGATGATAGAATCGTCTTTGGTGATGAGCGACGCCGCCAGCTGGCCTATCTGGGCTTTTTCGTGACGCGCGAGATTTTCTTTCTCTATAATCGAGCGGTTGTTGATATATGGGTCTATCAGTATGGCGCGGCCGTGGCTTCGATAGAGTTTGCTGTTTTTTTCAAGCTCGCTGAGGTCTTTGCGGATAGTGACGGCCGAGACGTCGAGCAGCATCGATAGGTTCGAGACGGGTATAGATTCGTGTTTCATCAGAGTCTCGAGAATAAGGTTGTGGCGCTCTTCTTTTGTCATAGTGTAATCAGGTGGATTGTTGTTAAGGTTAAAAGCTTTCTGCAAAGATACTAAAAAGATAATATCGAAACCACGCGATTGTGCCGCCGATGGGCGCGGGAGGGCCAAATCGGCCGATAAATTATGAATTTCTAATGATTTTCAACAGAGTTTAAGTAAAATACACTCTCTCCGCCGCCCGGACTTTCGTTATGAAATATCCCGAAATATTTTAATAGAGAATAATTTTGTGATTTAACAAAAGATTTATACTTTTGCAATGAAAACAAAAAGGTATAAAAATGAAAGCGGCGAAACTAATCCGGCTTCCGTATCAAAAACCGCCGCTGCAGCATGAGAAGCCATGAAAAAACATTCTGAC
>CALZQD010000105.1 GCA_945828175.1 uncultured Bacteroidales bacterium
TCTGGTGATCATGTTCCATGTGCCCGCCTGGCGCCTCGACCTCAGCGACACCACTTTCGCGACCCGTCCCAACCTCGCCGACGGCTCGTCGGAGGCTTTGGCAGAGATAGTCAAGGATTTCGACAAGGTCACGCTGCTCTCGGGCCACACCCACTACAACTACCACGCGCACCCCGAGGCTTATCCCAACATCCGTGAGAATAACGTCGCCGCCATCTGCGCGACATGGTGGTGGACGGGCCATCTCTCCGACCGCCACATCTGCGTCGACGGTTCGCCCGGCGGCTTCGCCCTCTACGACATCGACGGCAAAAACGTCGTCTCGGAGTATATCGGCACCGACCGCGCCGCCAACAACAGCTTCCGCGTCTACGACATGAACACCGTGCGCGACTTCTATCGCACCGACGAGGCTGCCCGCGCCATGCTCGAGGCCGCACGTAACCGCACCGACTACGCCACGATCGCCGACAATACCGTCTACGTCAACGTATTCGACTACGACACCGACTGGCGCATCGAGATCTTCGAGGGCGACCGCCCGCTCGCTGTGCGCCGCATCGTTGCCGAAGACCCGCTCCACACCCTCGCCTACGACCTGCCCAATTTCGCTCTCTCGGGTGGCGTTCCCGGCGTTTTCGCCTCGACGCCGACCTCACACATCTTCGAGGCCGTGACAGACCGCGCCGACTCGCCCGTCACCGTCAGGGTCACCGACGGCCGCGGCCGCACATTCACCCAAACCATCGAGCGCCCGCTCGCTTTCGATATAAATTTAGGAATAAAACAACAATAAATTCTCAATGAAACAAGCCAAAAAGCAAATAAATCCATGAGACACAACATAATGCTGGCTGTGATGCTGATGGCGGCTGTCGCGGTATCGGCCCAAAACCTTATCTCAGACCCTTATATCGAGTCTGAACCGCTCTTCGGCAGCGCCAACGTCGGCAGCGCCGGGCGGTGGACCCACTCGGTCGAGCGTCCGGCGGCGGGCGAAATTTGCCGCAAAATGACTCCCGAAAGCGACGACTCGGTGATGTATGCCCGCGTCAAATACCTGTCGGAGACCGCCAATCCGTTCGCGACATCGTTCTCGCAGGGCGTCAGCATGGCCGTCGCCAAGAAATACCGCTTCACGGCCATGGTGAAATTCCTCACCCCCGACTCATATCTCACTCTGGCCGCCCGCCTCGGCACGTCAGGCCGCACCGTCGCCTCGGTGACGCTCGAATCGGGCAAGGACGGCAATTTCATCCCCGGCGTCTGGACCAAGGCCGTCCTCGACTTCGACCTCAGCGGCGTCACCGACCCCGCCGAGCTCGCGTCGCTCGCCCTCTACATGATGCCGCAGGTCGACAGCAGCCTTAAGAGCATCGTCGCCGCGCGCCACGCTCAGATGATGATCAATGGCGCCGAGCTGCGCCCGATCGACGGCGTCAACGTCCTAAGCGCCGTCACCGACGGCTCGTTCACCCTCTGGGACGGCGCCGTGGCTCAGCCCCGCCACTGGTCGGTTTCGGGCACCGCTGCCAAAGGTGCCGGCGTCTATACATTCGACTATGCTCCCTGTGCCGGCACGGCCGCGTCGCTGACATCCGACAGTGTCGACCTCGGCGGCTCGCTGCGCAACAGCCTCAATTTCTATGTCAATTCGCCCGTCGACGGCACAATCACCGTCAGCAGCGAGCGCCTCGGCGACATCGCCTCATTTCCCCTGACGGCTTCGTCGGGCTGGCAGCGCCTGTCGACGGCTCTCGACTACGAAGTTGAGCCCGCCGGCGAGCGCCTGACATTCGCCCTCCCCGCCGGAGCCCGCATCGACGGCGTCACCGTCGAGCCTGTCTATGGCATCGACAACCCACGCCCCTCGGAGCGCACACTCCATGTTACCTCGGCCGCCAACACCGGCAAAGGCTCGCTCCGTGCCTGCGTCGCCGAGGCTCTTCCCGGCGATCTGATTGTCTTCGATGTCGACGTCGTCCGTCTGACCGAAGCCATCAACCTCTCTGACAAAACCCTCACCATCGACGGCAAGGGCGCGACAGTCACCGTCGGCGATCCCGGCGCCTCGCGTCACCGCATCTTCGAGATCACGCCCAAAGCCGACGGCTCGATGCTCGTGATTTCTAATCTGAATCTCGTCGGCGGCAGCCAGTCGAACGGCGCCATCGTCTATATCAGCGACTCACGCGCAGACGGCAGCCTCAACGTCGTCTTCGACCGCGTCAACTTCAGCTCGGGCAAATCGTCGGCGTCGGGCGGCGCCCTCAACGCCACGGCTCCCAACACCCGCCTGCTTTTCAGCGGCTGCCGTTTTGAAAACTGTACGTCGAACACCCAGGGCGGCGCGCTCTCGCTCAGCGTCGCTGCCGATCTTACGGGCTGCCGTTTCGAGAACAACAGCTCGATGACCGGTTCGGCCGTGGCTGTTCCCGCCGGCCCCGGTGTAAAAATCAGCAACTCATTGTTTATCAATAACACCTCTACCGGCGCTCGCGGCGGCGCGCTCTCGATCTCGACCTCTACGGCCACCGAGCCTATGACCCTCATGTCGTCGAGCTTTATCGGCAACCGCTCGACCCACGCCTCGACCGGCGCCGGCGCCATCGTCATCAACGGCATGACAGCCGGAGCGGTGATGACAAACCTCACATTATTTAATAATGAGGGCAAGAGCGCCTCGGGCATCGAGTTCTACAACAACCAGCGCACCGAGCAGTTCCCGAGCTACGTCATCAACTCGACCTTCGTCGGCAACATCGACGTGCCCGATGTGAAAATCTACGCCTCGAAGGCCACCATCGCCCCCGATGTTACCCTGGTCAACAACCTCTTCTACGGCAAGGGCGCAGCCAAAATCGCCCTCAACTACGGCAGCTTCGTCGGCTCTAACAACCTCTTCGGCGAGGTTCAGACCGCCGGCTCGCTGACAGCGTCGCTCATCAAAGACGACGCCCTGGCCGAGATTTTCGCCACCTATGAAGGCGGCGCTCCCGTCCTCGGCGACGACAACCCCCTCGTCCTCGCAGCCTCGTCGCCCGTAGCCGGTGCCGGTGTGGCAAGCTTCAAGCTCAACGGCGTCGAGCTCGTTCCCGCCATCGACGCCTGCGGCAATCCCCGTCCCGCGCAGCCCGCTATCGGCGCCCGCGAGACCACTGAAAATTCGGGCGTCGGCGACATCGCCGTCCTTCCCGCCGACGACATCCGCCTGAGCGTCTATCCCAATCCCGCGACGACCTACGTCAGTGTCGCCTCGGTCAAGCCCCTCACCCGCGTGTCTGTCGTCAGCCTCGGCGGCGCCACGGTGATGACCTCTAACACGACTCAGCTCGACGTCTCTTGGCTGCCGCGCGGCCTCTATATCGTCACAGCCGATGCCGAAGACGGCTCAATCGCCTCTACACGACTCATTATCAGATAAACAACTTGCTAAACATCGGAAAAACTCATGAAATCAATCATAAAATCACTCTTTATCGGCGTCATGGCTCTTGCCGGCACTTTTGCCGCGCAGGCGGCCACGCCGTTCATAATCGCTGGTGACGCCTCGGCCCTCGGTTCGGGCGACTCGACCCTCGTCAGCGATGGCGTCGGACGTCAGCTCGCGAGCGCCGCCGGACTCCGTAATCCGTCGTCAGTCGGCTCGACTCAGGCCCTGCGCGAGTCTATCGCCGACGGCCGCGCCCAGACAGCCGCCTCGGGCATCGCCGCTGCCTTTGCCGCCGCCGGTGTCGCCGACAACAGCTATGTCTTCGAGGTCATTGGCCGCGAAGGCGCTTCGATTAACGACTTTGCCGCCGACGCCGCTCTCGGCAAGTCTCTTGTCGCCGACATAAAGGCTTATGGCACAGCCCCCGCGGCCATCGCCTGGATGCAGGGCGACGCCGACATCGTCTCGGGCATGAGCGCCGACAGCTATAAGAAGGCGATGCTGGCGCTGCAGAGCATGGTCAGCACGGCCGCCGGCTCGCAGGTCAAGGTCATCATCGTTCAGAACGCCTCGCAGTCGCTCCACCGCACCATCAGCGGCGACCGTTTCGGCGATTACGGCGCCATTGCCGACGCCCAGCTCGACCTCTGCGTCGAGCATCCCGACCGCTTCACCTTCGCCGCCCCGACTTATATGTTCGACCGCGGCGCCGACCTCTACAGCCCCTCGGCCCGCAGCCAGTATGTCATCGGCGCATATATCGCCCGCGCGCTCTCGAAGCCCGTCTCGCCAATCTATGTCAAGAGCGTCGACGCTACTGACAACACCATGACAGTCAAGCTCAACGTCCCCTCGGGCAATCTTGTTATCGACGAGGTCAACGTCGCCCCGGCCGACAATCTCGGCTTTACCGTTGTCCGCGGCACAGGAGACGATGAGCGTCATCTCAACATCTCGGCCATCGACGTCAAGGCAGACGGCACTGTGACTATAACGACAAACGAACAGCTCGCCGCCGGCGACCGCATCGTCTACGGCTCGTTCAGCGAAAGCGTCGGCCCGCTCTGCGGCAGCCGCGGCAACCTCCGCGACTCGGCCGCCGAAACCGTCAGCCTCCCCGGCGCCGACAAGACCGTCGCCCTCTACAACTACTGCCCGCTCTTCAGCTATACCCTCGGCGAAGTCGCCCATCCCTCGGCCAACATCAAGGGCTCTGTCCTCTGCGCCGGCCGCGGCGTGCCCGGTGTCGCTGTCTCTGACGGCATCGAGGTCACCACGACAGACGCCGACGGCCGCTACTGGCTCTCGTCGACAAAGCGCTACGGCTATGTCTTCTACAGTCTCCCCGGCGGCTACGAGCCCCAGACCGAAGACAACGGCTTCCAGGTCAAGATCTACTCGAAGCTGACCTCGACCGACGTCAAGGTCGTCGAGAACCACGACTTCGTTATCCGCCGTGCCGATAACGACGAGCACATCCTCGTCGTCGGCGCCGACAGCCACCTTGCCAACCGTACACGCGACCTTGCGCAGTTTAAAAGTCGTTTCATCCCCCGTCTTAATGAATTTATAAAAGCCAATCCCGGCAAGAAGATCTATTCGACCATCCTCGGCGACCTCACCTGGGACCAGTATTGGACCTCCAACAGCTACGGCTTGCCTGAGTTTGTCGAGACATTGACTGAAAACAAGTATCCGCTGATGCTTTTCCCTGTGATTGGCAATCACGACAATGACCCATCGATCGCCGCAAGCCCCGAGACCGACTTCCTCTCGGCTCAGAAATTCCGTCAGACGATAGCGCCGTCATATTATTCGTTCAATCTCGGCAAGGTCCACTACGTCGTGCTCGACGACATTGTCTACACCAACAACGCCAATCCCGGCACCAGCTATCCGGCCGGCGTCGTCGGCAGCCGCGACTACGGCCAGTATTACACTGACGAGCAGCTCGAGTGGCTCCGCCGCGACATCGAGCTCGTCAAAGACAAGGATTGCCCCATTGTCGTGATGTTCCATATCCAGAACTGGTCGCTCTCGACCGACGGCACCTTCAAGGTCTCGGCAGCCCTCAATTCGGGCTCGTCTGAGGCCCTTGCCAAGATTCTCAAGGATTTCAGCCAAGTCAACCTGCTCTCGGGCCATACCCACTACAACTACCACGCTCATCCCGAGGCTTATCCCAACATCCACGAGAACAATGTCGCCGCCATCTGCGCTACATGGTGGTGGACAGGCCGCTACACCTCGCGCCATATCTGCAAGGACGGTTCGCCCGGCGGTTTCGCCTCTTACATCGCCAATGGCGAGAGCCTGTCGTGGAAATATCATTCGCTCGAAGAGACTTCCGACCCGCAGTTCCGCGTCTACGACATGAACACGGTCAAAGAGTTCTATAAAACAGATGCCAATATAAAGGCCATCCTCGCCAAATATCCAACACGCACAAATTATGCAACAATAGCAGACAATACTGTCTATGTCAATGTCTTCAACTACGACATCGACTGGAAGGTGGAAATCTTTGAGGGTGACACTCAGCTGACACCCAAACGCATCAATGCCGAAGATCCGCTGCATACGCTCGTCTATGATGTCGCAAAATGGAAAGCCACAGGCACCATTACCGAAAGCTTCACGACCAATCGCACCGGCCATATGTTTACCGCAAGTGCCACGACGGCCGACAAGCCTATAACCGTGCGCGTCACAGACTCATTCGGCAATGTCTATACCGACACTCTCGAGCGTCCGATTGCCTATACCGAAAAAATTGGCATGAAGTAAAGATGTTAACGATCAGGCAATACCTGTCTCTTATACACATCTGACGCTGCCGACGATATGCAGTGTGTA
>CALZQD010000106.1 GCA_945828175.1 uncultured Bacteroidales bacterium
TTTAACCTTGCGGTGCCTAAAGTTTAACTTCTTTTACCGCTGTTAAAATAACTAAAAATTAGTTTGCAATTAAAAAATTATACCTAAATTCGCCTATATAAAGTAAAAGTTGTCACCAACCTAAATCTGAAACCGATTAACAACCTAAAACATATCAATTTAATTACCCCAAAATCTTACCACATTTATGAAAAATTTTATTTTTTCGGCTTTGGCATTGTGCGTAGGTATGGCGGCATCGGCCCAGCTGGTCAATGTTGAGTCTGTCAGCAAGATCAGCCTTCCCCAGGGTGTGTATGTCAACGTCCCCACAATCAGCCCCGACGGTAGTTTTGTCGTAGTGTCTGACCTCGAAAACACGACACTCAAGAGCATCGACCTCGCTACCGGCTCAAGCAAGCTCCTGACTGACAACGGCAGCGGCCACGGCGTCAAAATCAGTGACGACGGCCGCACGGTAGTCTTCCGCCAGAGGACTGTCGGCAAAAACCACTTGACAAAGACAGGCCTGCTTAGCGTCGACCGCGTCTCGGGCAAGACAACCGAGATTGTCAAGCCCTCGCGCAACCTCAACGCCGGCTTCACTGTCGCCAACGGCACGGTGACCGCCGTAGAGAAAGGCCGCGCAAAGACCAAAAGCATCAACGGTGCGAAGGCAACAGCCGCTCCCGTCGTCTCGATCAACTACGGCCACCTCGACGTCACCGTCGACGGCAAGACAACAACAATCGACCCGCAGGGCCGCGGCAGCTATCTCTGGCCCGCCCTCTCGCCCGACGGCACAAAGATTGTCTACTGGCTGGCCGGCGCAGGCTGCTTCGTCTGCAACCTCGACGGCTCGAACCCTGTTAAGCTCGGCGTTCTCCGTGCAACGACGTGGATCGACAACAATACCCTCGTCGGCATGCACGACATTGACGACGGTTCATTCATTATTTCATCAGAACTCATCGCCACAGACCTCCGCGGCACACGCCAGACCCTCACGGGCAGCGACGTCATTGCCCTCAACCCCTCTGTCTCGGCCGACGGCAAGACCCTCGTCTTCTCGACCCCCGACGGTGAACTCTATATGGTCAAACTCTCTAAATAAGCGCCCGATATGAAAAAGATATTCTACGCATCAGCCATGGCGCTTATCATCGGCGCCGGCTCAATGACAGCAAAGACCGCCGACGAACTCCGCGTCTACATCAATCCCGGCCACGGCAGCTGGACAGCCAACGACCGCCCCAACCCCCTCGTCGGCCACAAGGCATACTCGGCTGTCGGCACCGACACCACCAACTTCTTCGAGACCAACACCAACCTGCGCAAGGGCTTCGGCGTACTCGAGAAACTGCGTGCCATGGGCCTCAAATTCGACCCGACCCTCAATCAAACCGGCGAACGCCACCGCATCGGCGCTGCCCGCGACATGAGCAACAACATCGTCATGAGCCACGTCAAAGTCGGCCCCTATGAAGACGAGAACCTCACGCGCGGTCAGCTCGAAAGCCGCATCAGCAGCTGCACCGACCCTGTCGAACTCGCGCGCCTCAACGGTCTTCTCGAGCGCTGCGAACTCTATAACCGCAACCTCACCGAGGTCGCTGTCGAAGTCGACGCCAACAACTTCGACATGTTCATCTCGATTCACTCAAACGCCGCCACCGAAGGAACGACGACCAACTTCCCGCTCTTCCTCTACCGCGGCTATGACGATGTCAGCAAAGAAGACGCCAACGTCGGCGTAGCCTTCCAGACAGAAAACCGCAAGATGGCCGACGCCTGCTGGGGCTATGCTTTCGAGAACCCCCACATGGGCTGGACGGCTTACAGCGCCACCAATAAAAACCTCCGCGGCGACATCAACTTCTACGGCAGCAGCTCTGTCGCCCGCGGCTACCGCGGCTATCTCGGCGTGCTCAAGCACGGCGTCAGCGGCTTCCTCGTCGAGGGCTACTTCCACACATACCAGCCCGCACGCCACCGCGCCATGAACTGGGACGTCGACTATATGGAAGGTGCAGCCTATGCCCACGGCATCGCCGACTACTTCGGTCTCAAGAAAGAATCGACCGGCGACATCTACGGCATAGCCCGCGACCTCCACGAGAAATTCACCGACCAGTATTACAAGGCCAACCCGATGACCAAAGACATCTATCTACCTATCAACAATCTGAAGGTTCTCCTCAAGAAAGGCAATGATGTCGTGGCCGAATATACCACCGACAACAACTATAACGGTGCGTTTGTCTTCAGAAACGTCGAACCCGGCGACTACACCCTCGAGTTTGTCAGCGAAGCCTACAAGCCCGGCGAACCCGTCGCCGTCACCGTCAAGGCAGCTTCGATCAGCTACCCGACTGTCGACCTCGAGAGCACCTCTTACGAGCCCCCGGCCGTCGACTATGTCAACTATCCCGATGAATTCAACACCGGCGCAGTCCTCGCCCGCGACGAATACAATCTCAAGACCGATTATGTCGACCAGGCAATCGAAGAGCTCGCCGGCAAGACCGTCCGCCGTATGATCGCCCGCGGCAAACTGCTCTACATCCTCGCTCTCGACGCCGAGAACGCTCCGACGCTCATCGTCTACAACACCGATACCAAAGCCGTTGTCGCCAACGTCTCGACCGAAGGCATGGGCGACGTCGCAAGCATGCAGCAGCTCGCCTGCTCTGACATCCAGCTTACAGCCGATGGTATCCTCCTGGCCTGCAACAAGACCAAGACATATTACAGCCAGACTCAGATGAACGAAGACGGCGTCAAGGAACGCGGTACATTCAAGGTCTACAAATGGGCCAACGACGAGAACGGTCTGCCTACAGGCAAACCCGAAGAATGGCTGACCTCGCAGCACACCGGCAACTGGTACCGCTCGTATGCAGGCGACACCTTCGCTTACTCAGGCACCTCTGAGGACGGCAAGGCTGTCTTCTCTTGCGAGACCACAGGCTCGTCGCGCAATGTCCGCACGATGCTCATGCCCGTCGTCTCAGGCAACAAGGCAGGCGAATCATTCCACCAGCCTCTGACACCTGACAAAGAAGGCTACTTCGGTGCTACCGTCCTCGGCGACGACTACCGCTTCGTCACCTCGCCCCTCAGCGACGACAATTATATAGTAGTAGGTTCGGGCGAAAACGCTCCCGCTCTCGAATATGAATTCGGCCACTTCAACGGCGACCCCGAACTCGCCAAACTTCCCGCCGAAGTCATGGGCAACGTCATTCCCCGCTCAGGCTTCTTCAAATATGCCGGCCACAGCTTCATGGTAGCTCCGGCCATCGAGGAAGGCAAATCGACAGGTATCCTCCTCGCCGACGTCACCGCCGGTCTTGACAAAGCCAAGACTATTGCCACCGTCAATTCGACTCTCGAAGGCGCCGAAATCGCCAATATCGCCGCAGGAGGTGTCAGTTCTGTCAGCCGCGAAGCTCTCGACAACGTCACAGCAGGCTGGTTTGACCTCTATCTGCTCCGCGCCAACGGCCTCCTCACCAAATATACCATCAAGGAAGTCGAGCAGGCCAAGGGTCGCGCCGAATATGCCTATGACCTCAAGGCCGAGGCCGACGCAACCGACGCCGACCTGTATAAGGTTACGTTCAAAGCCACAGGCGACGCTCCCGAGGCTAACCTCGTGCTGACCCACACCGTCCACGGCCATGTCGTCGTCACTATCCCGATGGGTCCCGTCGTCAAAGGCGAGAACTCGTTTGACTTCAACGCCCGCGACCTCGAAATCGGCGGCGAATATAACTGGGCCGTCGAAATCGTCGGCAAGACTGTCGCCGAAGCCGGTCTCTACTACTCTGAGAACAATGGTCTCACCGTCCGCGGCGGTGTCGTCACCATTCAGGATACCGAGAGCCCCAACTTCGGCTACACCGTCGTTGCTCACGGCAATAACAACGGTTTCGACATCTATCAGCCCGACGGCACAAAAGTCGGCCACTTCCTCGACAATCACCCCATGCTGACGCCCAAAGGCACAAACCAGTCGTCAGTCTTCCGTGGTGACGAACGCGAAGGCCTCGCAGTCTTCCCCGACTGGTCTGACAAGGGCGCAGGTTACTGGATTCTCGATCCCACAAACCCGACCGACCTTACCAGCCTCCTCGCCGGCACTCGTGACGGCAAGGGCTCTTATACCTACGAAGGCACCATCATCGGTGGCGGCAGCAGCTGTATCGCCTTCCAGGGCAAGGGCGACGACACCAAGGTCTACTCGTTCCTCGAAGACTATCCCTCGGGCAACATGGCAGGCTCTCAGAACGCCGTCTACCGCTATGATCTCGGCTCTGCAGCCCAGATTACCCGCATCCCCGACTTCAAGTTCGAGGCTCTCAACGGCGCCGGCCGTCTGGCTAACCAGAATGTCGACATCACAGCTGTCGAGAACGGCTTCTTCGCTTCTCAGTGCCGCGGTGCAGGCAACAACAGCTTAGGCACACCCTGCTTCCTCTACGTCGGTAACGACGGCGTCGAGCTCTTCAACTCGGGTGCCGCAGGTGATGCAGGCCTGACCGAAACTCTAATCTCGAGCGCTTCAGGTCTCGCCATCAACCGCACACGCGACATCCTCGCTGTAGGTCAGTATGACTGCATCACTATCTACAGCGTCGCCTGGGCCGAGAACGGCACACCCTCGTTCACCAAACTTTACAACATCCCGACCGCAAGCATCCAATGGGATCACATGAAGTTTGACTACGCCGGCAACCTCCATGTCTTCGAACGCGAGAGCAACGGCTACCACGTCTACTCACTTGTAGCCGAATCGCCCCGCGTGGCTGTTCCCGCCAAGAAAGAGATGACAATCAAGTCGTCGAACGACGGTGTCGAGTCAATCGTTACCGACGCTCCCGACAGCGATGAAGAAGCCATCTACTACAACCTCCAGGGCATACGCGTCGCAGCCGACAACATGGCTCCCGGCGTCTATGTCAAGGTCGTTGGCGACAAAGCCACGAAGATCGTTGTGCAATAATGCACAATTCTCAATGCACAATGCACAATTTGTAATGCAAAACCAAGCATAACAGCGACTTAGTAGAGATGTACCATGACACATCCGCCTGAACGCAAAGCATTGCGCATAACCTAATAATCAGCAGCGAGAGCCATCCGGTCCTCGCTGCTTGCTTTTTTACAAAAAATTTGCAGGTTTGAAAAATGATTATACCTTTGCCGTGTGTTAGTGATATACAACACTGCGACATCAACCAACGAATTAATAACTAATTTATAAAAACATATCTCCAAAACATCACATTATGAAAAGATTAGTCCTCGCTTTCCTCGCAGTTCTCCTGTGCATTCTGATGCTTCGCGCCGACATTCTCTGGCGCGTCGAAGGTCCCGGCATCAAGTCGCCGAGCTATATTTTCGGCACACACCATATCGCCCCGGTCGCGTTGCTCGACTCGATTAACGGCTTCGACGATGCTTTGGCGTCGGTCGACGCTGTCTACGGCGAATTCGACATGGCTCAGATGATGGCGCCCGCCACCCGGCAGCAGCTCATGGCAGCCGCTATGGCGCCGCAGGACAGCCTCCTGACAGCAGTGCTGACGCCGGCGCAGGTCGACTCACTCGACATTATCCTTAAGGAATATCTTGGCCCGATGATGTCGGTGCAGGCTTTCGCGGCGATGAAGCCGGCGATGGTCCAGACCGTCCTCACGATGGCAATGAACCAAAAATTTTTCCCCGATTTCAACCCCGCCGAGCAACTTGACGGCACAATACAGCAGCGCGCCAGCGAGGCCGGCAAAACCGTCGGCGCTCTCGAGACGCTCGACGACCAGATAGTCGCGCTCTTCGGCGCACCGATAACAAAACAGGCCAAAGAGCTTATGGAAGTCGTCGCCGATGACGATAAGGCCTCAGAATCGGCCCACCGCCTCGCCGACGCATACATCAAGGGCGATCTCGACGCGATGTGGACCCTGGTAAATGAAGAAATGGACGAAGAAACAGCCCTCAGAATGATCTACAATCGCAACGACAACTGGGTCGGCATCATCGCCGGCCGCTTGGAATCGGAGCCGACGATGTATGTCGTCGGTGCCGGACACCTCCCCGGCGAGCGCGGACTCATCGCGCAGCTCCGCGCCAAAGGTTTCACCGTCACACCTGTAAAATAACGTGAGTTCGATATAAGCCATCAGAACAAGGTCAGCTGATTGTCATGAA
>CALZQD010000107.1 GCA_945828175.1 uncultured Bacteroidales bacterium
TACACACTGCATATCGTCGGCAGCGTCAGATGTGTATAAGAGACAGCCCCTCGGTCAAGACCGAAGCCGACCGCCGCGCCCTCGTCGACGCCGTCAGAGAAGGGCTCATCGACATCATCGCCACCGACCACGCGCCTCACCGCCCCGCCGACAAGCAGGGAAGCCTCTTCAAGGCCGCCTCGGGTGCCCCTATGGTCGAATTCTCGCTCATCGCCGCCCTGTCGCTATTCACGCCCGAAGTCGTCGCCGAGCGCATGGCAGCCGCCCCGGCGCGCCTGTTCGCCATCGACCGCCGCGGCTCGATAGCACCGGACAACTACGCCGACCTCGTCCTGGTTGACCCACATTCACCACATACCGTCAAAGACAGCGACGTCACAAGTCTATGCGGCTGGACACCCGTCGACGGCCGCACTTTCAGCCACCGCGTCGTCAAAACCTGGGTCAACGGCAACTTATGCTTCGACCAAGGCGTTATTATTGACGACAAACGAGGTAAAGCACTTTCTTTTAGCAGCATCTGACCGAAAATGACAGAAACGAAAACAACCATCACGGGCCTGACCTCACGCCAGGTCGAAGAAAACCGTCGCCTCTGCGGCGCCAATGTCCTCACACCCCCGCCGAAGCCGTCGCTGTTCAAGAAGTTCATCGGCAGCTTCAACGACCCGCTCATCAAGATTCTCCTCGTCGCACTGCTGCTCTCGGTCGGCATCGCCGTCTATGAATACTCCGACGGCATCAAGGGCCTCAGCGTCTTCCTCGAGCCCCTCGGCATCCTCATCGCCGTCATGCTCGCCACGCTCATCGGCTTCTGGCTCGAAGTCAGCGCCGAAAAGAAATTCGACATCCTCAACCGCGTCAACGACGACCTGCTCGTCAAGGTCATCCGCGACGGCCACGTCACCCAGGTGCCGCGCCGCGACATCGTCCGCGGCGACATCGTTGTCCTCGACTCGGGCGACGAGGTTCCCGCCGACGGTCACCTTATCGACAGCATCAGCCTAACTGTCAACGAGAGCACCCTCACCGGCGAGCCTATCGTCAATAAATCGCACTTCAAATCCGACGCCGACTGCGACGCCACTTACCCCACCGACGCCCTGATGCGCGGCACTACCGTCGTCGAGGGCCGCGCCGTCATGGAGGTCACCGCCGTCGGCGACGCAACCGAATACGGCAAGGTCTACGAGGCCGCGCAGATTGACACGGGCGTCAAAACGCCTCTGACTCTGCAGTTTGAACGCCTCGGACGCCTCATTTCGACAATGAGTTACGTCATCGGCGCACTCATCGTCGTCGGCCGCTGCCTCATCTTCGACTGGGGCGCCGCCTCGACTGTCGAAATCACCGACTACCTGCTGACAACGCTGATGCTCGCCATAACCCTCATCGTCGTCTCGGTGCCCGAAGGCCTGCCCATGAGCGTCACTCTGAGCCTCGCCCTGAGCATGAGGCGCATGCTCGCCAGCAACAACCTCGTGCGCAAGCTTCACGCCTGCGAAACCATGGGCGCCACGACAGTCATCTGCACAGACAAGACCGGCACTCTGACCCGCAACCGCATGAGCGTCGCCGTCACCGATTTCTACGACCCCGAAGCCAAAAACGCCGACAGCACCGCCGCACGCATCGTCGACGAGGCCATCGCCGTCAACTCCACGGCCTTCCTCGAAGTCAATGACAGCGGCAACCCCGCCGTCGTCGGCAACCCCACCGAAGGCGCCATGCTGACATGGCTCTTCGACCGCGGCATAGATTACCTGAAACTGCGCGAGGACGCCGCCGTCGTCAGCCAGCTGCCTTTCTCGACCCAACGCAAGTATATGGCTACGGTCGTCATCTCGGCCGTCACGGGCCGCAAGACCGTCTATGTCAAAGGTGCTCCCGAGATAGTTCTCGACCTCTGCGCGAGCGTCGCCGGAGGTGTCAGCCGCGACAGCATAGCCGCCGAACTCGCTTCATACCAGGCCAAAGCGATGCGTACCCTCGGCTTCGCCTACGCCTTTGTCGACGACGACAATGACGTCATTGCCGACGGCCGCGTCAAAGCCCCGAACCTCGTTTTCATGGGCGTAGCGGGCATTGCCGACCCCGTCCGCGACGACGTTCCCGCGGCCATCCGCAAGTCTATCGACAGCGGCATCAACATCAAGATCGTCACCGGCGACACCCCCGGCACAGCCAAGGAAATCGGCCGTCAGGTGGGCCTCTGGTCTGACTCTGACAGCGACGAGAGCATCATCACCGGCACCGACTGGGCCGCCCTCGACGACGACACAGCCCGCCAGCGCGCCAAGAAACTGAAAATCATGGCCCGCGCACGACCGACCGACAAGGCCCGCTTAGTGCGCCTGCTTCAAGACAGCGGCGAAGTCGTCGCCGTCACTGGCGACGGCACCAACGACGCCCCCGCGCTCAACGCCGCCCAGGTCGGCCTATCGATGGGCGACGGCACTGCCGTAGCCAAAGAAGCCAGCGACATCACCATCATCGACAACTCTTTCGCCTCAATAACCAAGGCCGTTATGTGGGGCCGCTCGCTCTATCAGAACATCCGCCGCTTCATACTCTTCCAGCTGACTGTCAACCTCGTCGCCAGCCTCACGGTCGTCGCCGGAGCCTTCACGGGCACAGAATCGCCCCTGACGGTCACCCAGATGCTCTGGGTCAACCTCATCATGGACACCTTCGCCGCCCTCGCCCTCGCCTCGCTGCCGCCGAGCGAAGAGGTAATGAACCGCCCGCCGCGGCGCCGGAACGATTTCATCATCTCGCGCCCGATGTATACGCGCATCATCGGGGTCGGCCTGCTCTTCACCGTCCTGATCTACGGCCTGTTGCAATATTTGCGCATCTACCGCATCGACTCGCTGACGCAGTTTAACCTCTGCGACTACCTCGGATCGATATTCACCGTCGGAGGCGACAACCTTACGCCCGCCGACCTGACGATACTCTTCACCTTCTTCGTCTTCCTGCAGTTCTGGAACCTCTTCAACGCCCGCGCCTTCGACAGCGGCCACAGCGCCTTCAACGACGCCCGCCACAGCCTCGTCTTCTTCGCCACCCTCGGCGTCATCATCGCCGGGCAGTTCCTGATAGTCTACGTCGGTGGCGAGATGTTTAACGTCGTCGCTCTCCCCTTCAGCGAAATGTTGACCATCCTTGCCGTCACCTCCCCCGTCATGCTCATCCCCCTTGTCTACGACCTCATCGCCCACGCCCTCCGCAAAAAATAAGCCCAAGCCCCGGGATTCCAACGTATTGACTACGAACACAAGACCAAAAGAACACAAGAACACAAGATTTTTTTTATGTTCTTATGTCCCTATGCCCTTTTGTCCTTATGTTCTTGATTGTGCATTGTGCATTAAGATAATTTCTGAGAAAATTTAAATAAAATCAAATAAGTATGAATTTTTCGCGGATTATTGCAAATTAATTGACTACCTTTGTCGTCGGTTGTGGTGATCGTCGCCTCAACCCTCTTTAGAAACCTTAAAAGACTATAACAAACCAGCAGTTATCATGTTAGAGAAAACCAATGTGAAAGTTCTCGACAAGGTCGTCGTCCGCTTCTCGGGAGACTCGGGAGACGGCATGCAGCTTGCCGGAAATATCTTTACAAACGTGTCTGCCGGCATTGGCAACCAAGTGTCGACCTTCCCCGACTATCCGGCTGAAATCCGCGCCCCGCAGGGCTCGCTCAGCGGCGTTTCGGGCTTCCAGGTAAGCGTTGGCACAGGCGTCCACACCCCCGGCGACCAGTGCGACGTGCTGATAGCCATGAATCCCGCGGCGCTCAAGCAGAATGTCAAATTCCTCAAACCCGGCGGCGTCATCATCGTCGACATCGACTCGTTTAAGGAGGCCGACCTCAAAAAAGCGCTCTTCACAACCGACGAGCCCTTCAAGGAGCTCGGCATCACAGCCCAGGTCGTCGAAGTGCCCGTCACCTCGATGACGAAGGCTGCTCTCGCCGACAGCGGCCTCGACAACAAGAGCATCCTCAAATGCCGCAACATCTTCGCGCTTGGTCTCGTCTGCTGGCTCTTCGACCGCCCCGTCGAGAGCGCCAAGCGTCACCTCGCCAAGAAATTCGCCAAGAAACCGGCCGTCTTCGAAGCCAACTCGCTCGTCCTCGACGCCGGTTATAACTACGGTCACAATATCCACGCCTCTGTCTCGACCTATCGCATCGAAACCGAAGACCCGTGTCCGGGCATCTACACCGACATCAACGGCAACACCGCCACGGCCTGGGGTCTCATCATGGCCTCTGAGAAATGCGGTCGACCCCTCTTCTTAGGCTCATATCCCATCACCCCCGCCACCGACATCCTCCACGAGCTGGCAAAGCGCAAAGACCTCGGCGTCAAGGCCTGCCAGATGGAAGACGAGATCGCCGGCGTCTGCTCGGCCATCGGCGCCTCGTTTGCCGGCAACCTGGCCGTGACATCGACCTCGGGCCCCGGTCTGGCACTTAAGAGCGAAGGCATAGGCCTCGCCGTCATCGCCGAGCTGCCCCTCGTCGTCATCGACGTACAGCGCGGCGGCCCCTCGACAGGCCTGCCCACAAAAACCGAACAGACCGACCTGATGCAGGCCCTCTACGGCCGCAACGGCGAGTCACCCGTGGCTGTCGTCGCCCCCGCATCGCCCACCGACTGCTTCACCATGGCCTTCGAAGCCTGCCGCATCGCCGTCGAGCACATGACTCCCGTCATCCTCCTGAGCGACGCCTTCATCGGCAACGGCTCGTCGGCATGGCGCATCCCCGAAGCCGACGAATACCCGACAATCAAGACTCCCGACGTGCCCGCCGAACTGCGTGACGGCAGCTGGCGCCCCTACATGCGCGACAGCAAGACCCTCGCACGCTACTGGGCCGTTCCCGGCACCGAAGGCTGCGCCCACCGACTCGGCGGCCTCGAAAAAGACGCCAACACCGGCGCCATCTCGACCGACCCCGCCAACCACGAGAAGATGGTGATGACACGCCGTCAGAAGATCGCCAACATCGCCTACGACATCCCCGAGCTCGAAGTCCTCGGCAATCCCGACGCCGACACCCTCATCATCGGCTGGGGCGGCACATACGGCCATCTCCACACTGCCGCCGACGAGCTCTGCGCCGCAGGACGTCCGGTTGCATTCGCCCACTTCAGATACATCAACCCGCTGCCCGCCAACACCGGCGACATCATCCGCCGCTACAAACGCGTAATCGTGGCCGAGCTCAACACCGGCATGTTCGCCGACTACCTCCAGGCCAAATTCCCCGGCGTCGAAATCAAGCGTATCAACAAAATCCAAGGCCAGCCATTCCTCGTGAGCGAACTGGTCGACGGTGTCATCAATTTAATGGATAAATAAGAGTCTGATATGGAACAGAACAACTATAAAGCATCCGACTTCAAGAACGACCAGTCAGTGCGCTGGTGTCCCGGTTGCGGAGACCACGCCATACTCAACACCCTCCACAAGGCCATGGCCGAACTGGGTGTCGCACCCCACAAGACAGCCGTCATATCAGGCATCGGCTGCAGCTCGCGCCTGCCCTACTATATGAACACCTATGGCTTCCACACCATCCACGGCCGTGCAGCAGCCATAGCAACAGGCTTCAAGGTAGCAAATCCCGAGATGACCGTCTGGCAGATTTCGGGCGACGGCGACGGCCTCGCCATCGGCGGCAACCACTTCATCCACGCCGTCCGCCGCAACATCGACATCAACATGCTCTTGTTCAACAACAAGATCTACGGCCTCACCAAAGGCCAGTATTCGCCGACGAGCGCCCGCGGCTTCGTATCGAAATCGTCGCCCTACGGCACAACCGAAGACCCCTTCATCCCCGCAGAGCTCGTCTTCGGCGCCCGCGGCAACTTCTTCGGCCGCTCGATCGATGTTGAGCTCAATACCTCGGTCGAGGTAATGGTCGCAGCCGCACGCCACAAAGGCGCCTCGGTCGTCGAGATTCTCCAGAACTGCGTCATTTTCAACAACGGCATCCACAACGCCATCACCGACCGTGAAGTGCGTGCCGACAAGACCATCCACCTGCGCCACGGCGAGAAGATGATCTTCGGCAAAGACAACAACCGCGGTCTCGTCCGGGACGGCTTCCTGCTCAAGGCCGTCACCATCGGCGAAGACGGCTACACGCTCGACGACGTCCTCGTCC
>CALZQD010000108.1 GCA_945828175.1 uncultured Bacteroidales bacterium
GAGGGTTTCAACCCTCGCAGCCAATATGCTGTGACCAAAGCTATTAATGTGCGGCGACGAGCTCGTCGCCGTGTTCTGTTCTTCTGCCCTTTTGTTCTTTTGTTTTAACTCCCTGTCGCCTGCGAGGCAATGATTTTACTGGTTTCTGTCGAGTTGGCGGGTGATGAAGTCTTTGTTGATGGTGATGGTTTTGGTGCCGGTGGTGAGGTCGATGTTGCTGTCGAGGTCGAAGTAGAGGCTGTTCATGCAGCGGGCGAGGAGGGTTTTGACGTTGCGGAAACCGAGGCCTGATTTATGGGCGCGGTCGGCGATGACGCGCAGGGCGGCGTCGTTGAACTGAAGGCTGATGTTGTGGCTGCGGCAGTAGTCGATATGGGCCGAAAGGACGTTTTCTTCGGCTGTCGTCATGATGTCGTAGATGACGTCGGGCGTCAGGGGGTTGAGGACGCAGATTTCGCCGATGCGGCCGATGAGTTCGGGCATGAAGCCCCATTTGATGAGGTCGTCGGCGCAGGCCTGACGCATCAGCGAGGCGGCGTCGGCGCTCTGCTCGGCCTTGGTGCCGAAACCGATGCCGCGGTTGACGTTGAGTCGCTTGGCGATAATCTTGTCGAGGCCGTAGAAGGCGCCGTCGAAGACTATCATGAGGTCGTCGACCGGCAGCTCGTAGGTCGTCTGGGTCATCTGGTTCTCGAGGGTGAGCGAATGGCCGGTCTCAAAGAGGCGCATCATGTCGCGCATCATGTCGACGACGATATCTGACGAGGCTACGCCGACCTTGTTCTGGCCGTAGGCCGCGATCTTGTCGAACTCATGGAAGACGATGATGGCGTGGCGCAGTTTCTCGACCGGGCATGAGTCGGAGATATGGCGGGCGAGGACGTCGGTGATATGGATACCGCGCCACGAGGTCGGCACGATCTCGTTGGAGTTGATGCGCACGACGGGGCAGTTGCAGAACTGGCCGAAGCGGCGGTAGATCTCGCTCTTGCCGACGCCGGTCGGACCCATGAGCAAGACGGGTGTCTTGATGGGGTTGCTCTTGCCCGTGCGGACGCTTTCGAGGTGGAGGAAGAAGTTTACGGCCATGCGGTCGATGGCTTCGTCCTGACCCTTGATAAAGCGCTTAACCTCACCGGCCAGGCGTCGGGCGCTGCCGATATTCTCGCGCATGACTTTCTTGGCGAAGGCGCGGATGGGGCCGACGGCGATCTTGAATTTTTTGCGCAGTACCTCATAATCCTGTTCCGACGGTTCTCCGGCTTTGATAAACCACTCGGTCAGCTTATGCTTCGACCTGACGACCAGATCGCTGCCCGAAAATTCGTCGAGCGGCCCGAAGCAGTCGTAGGCGTCGGTGAGGAGGTCGATGTCGGCGAGGGTGTTTTCGCCTGTCGACAGTTTGGTTATCAGCTCTTTGGCATACTCGAAGTCGATGCTGTCGCAGAGAAACAGACGGGCGATAGAGTTAGTGTAGGCGACGCGGCGTCTGCCGGGATTGATTTTAAAACCGAAGATTGTCGTTTCCATAATCATAATTTATCTGAGTTGCAAAATACCAAGAGTGCCCTACCCCGGGTTTCTATGATTCGCCGATGAAAAAATTTATTTTGTTCGGTGTGATGATTATTGTTATTTTTGCAGCGATAAATGTCTCAGACAATAAGCAAAGCATTATAACATATATCTGAACCATGGTTAAGGAATATGACTATCTTGTGATAGGCTCCGGCATCGCCGGCATGAGTTTTGCGCTTAAAGTGGCCGGCACAGGTCGTGTGGCGCTGGTATGTAAAACGACTCTCGATGAGGCAAATACGGCTCTGGCACAGGGCGGTGTCGCCTCGGTGACAAACCTCGAGGTCGATGATTTCGATAAACATATCCATGACACGATGGTCGCCGGCGACTGGCTGAGCGACCCGGCTGCCGTCGAGATGGTCGTCAAGGGCGCGCCGGCCCAGATCAAAGAGCTTATCGGCTGGGGTGTTGATTTCGACAAGAACGAGAAGGGTGACTTCGACCTCCACCGCGAGGGCGGCCACTCTGAATTCCGTATACTCCATCATGCCGACAACACGGGCTTCGAGATACAGCAGAGCCTCATCAAGGCCGTCAGGTCGCACCCCGACATCGACGTCTACGAGAACCATTTCGCCATCGAGATCATCACCCAGCACCATCTCGGCAAGATAGTAACGCGCCGCACGCCCGACATCACCTGCTACGGCGCCTATGTCCTCGACCAGGAGAGCGGTCGTGTCGACACCTTCCTCTCGAAGGTAACGATCATGGCCACAGGCGGATGCGGCGCAGCCTATCAGACGACGACAAACCCGCTGGTCGCCACCGGCGACGGCATCGCCATGGTCTATCGTGCCAAAGGCACGGTCAAGGACATGGAGTTCATCCAGTTCCACCCGACGGCACTGTTCCATCCCGGCGACCGTCCGTCGTTCCTCATCACCGAGGCCATGCGCGGCTACGGCGCCGTGCTCCGCAACCTCAAGGGTGAGGAGTTCATGCACAAATATGACCCGCGCCTGTCGCTCGCGCCCCGCGACATCGTCGCCCGCGCCATCGACAGCGAGATGAAGCTCCACGGCGACGACCATGTCTATCTCGACGTCACCCACAAAGACCCCGAGGAGACGCGCCGCCACTTCCCCAACATCTATCAGAAGTGTCTGTCGCTCGGCATCGACATAACCAAAGACTATATCCCCGTGGCTCCGGCCGCCCACTATCTCTGCGGCGGCATCAAGGTCGACACCAACGGCGAGTCGTCGATCAAGCATCTCTATGCCCTGGGCGAATGTTCATGCACCGGCCTCCACGGCGGCAACCGTCTGGCGTCGAACTCGCTCATCGAAGCAGTCGTCTATGCCGACGCAGCCGCGCGTCACGCCAGCGGCGAGATTGGCCACATAGCCCTGCGCCATGACGTTCCCGAATGGAACGACGAGGGCACGCGCCACCCCGAGGAGATGGTGCTCATCACCCAGAGCATCAAGGAGGTCAACCAGATCATGGGCACCTATGTAGGCATCGTGCGCAGCAACCTGCGCCTCGACCGCGCCTGGAACCGCCTCGACATACTCTACGAAGAGACCGAGAAGCTCTTCAAATGCTCGAAGGCCTCGCGCGAGATCTGCGAGCTGCGCAACATCATCAACGTCGGCTATCTGATAATGCGTCAGGCCAAGGAGCGCCACGAGTCGCGCGGGCTGCATTACACGCTCGACTATCCGCCAAAGAACAAAGAGGCCTGAGAGGCGTTCTAAAATAATGATGAAGCCGCTGCTGACCATACTGATTGCGCTCGTTGCGGCTGTGTCCGTGAGTGCCGCCGCTCCCGACGAACCGCCGTCGCCGAGGCAGAAGGCCGTGCGCGGCTACTCATACCGCATCGACGAGGAGGGCGACACCGTCCTCGTCATCGCCCTGAACAACATCACCGTCTACCCGCCGCTGAAGTTCAAGAACAAGAAAGAAGAACAGTTCTACTGGCGCACGGTGCGCAACGTCAAGCTCACCCTGCCCTACGCCAAACTCATCGCCGAGACGCTCGTCGAGACCTATGAGTATATCGAGACCTTTCCGACGCAGAAAGAGCGCGAGGCCTATCTCAAATCGATGGAGAAGGCCCTTTTCGAGCAATACAAGCCGACGCTGAAGAAATTCTCGAAGACTCAGGCGCGGCTGCTCGTCAAGCTCATCCAGCGCGAGACCAACCAGTCGAGCTACGACATCGTCAAAGCCTTTTTAGGGGGCTTCAGAGCCACTTTCTGGCAGGGCTTCGGCAAACTGTTCGGCGTGAGCCTCAAGAGCCGCTATAACCCCGAAAAAGACCACGAGGACGCGACCATCGAGCGCATCGCCACAGCCGTCGAGGAGGGGCTGCTATGATGGCTGCCGGGGATTATGCCGGCCTGCGTCGCCGCTACGAGGCCTATCTGATGCTTGAGCGCGGTCTGGCGGACAATACGCGCAGGAATTATCTGTCGGATATCGACCGCTTTGCCGATTATCGCGGACGCGACTGCGACTTCAATGCCGTCACGCCTGAAGACATCGAGACTTTCCTTGCCGACCTCCACGACCTCGGCATCGCGCCGCGCTCGCAGGCGAGGGTTCTCTCGGGCATAAAATCGTTCTTCAAATTCCTGCGGCTCGAGCGGCTGATAGAGACCAACCCTACCCTGCTCATCGACGGCCCGCGTCTCGGACGCCATCTGCCTGACGTGCTCAGCGTCGAGGAAATCGACGACATGATCGCCGCCATCGACATGACCAAGGCCGAGGGTCTGCGCAACCGAGCCATCATCGAGATGCTCTATGGCTGCGGCCTGCGCGTCAGCGAGTTGGTTAATCTCGAAATCAACAGCATCAATTTCGACGAGCAGATAGTGACCGTCGTCGGCAAGGGCAACAAGGAGCGCGTCGTGCCCCTGTCGGACATCTCGATGGCCCTTATCCGCGAATATCTGCGCAGCGACGAGCGGCCCGATGCGCGCAAGGGCGAGGAAAACATTCTGTTTCTCAATCGTCGCGGACGCCGGCTGACGCGGGTAATGATATTCTATATCGTCAAGGCTCTGGCCGAGGCCGCGGGCATAAAGAAGGTCATCTCGCCGCACACGCTGCGCCACTCGTTCGCCACCCATCTGCTTGAAGGAGGCGCCAACCTGCGCGCCATACAGCAGATGCTCGGCCACGAAAGCATCTCGACAACAGAAATCTACATTCATCTCGACCGCACACGCCTGCGCGACGAAATCCTCGCGTTCCATCCGAGGAATCTGAAATTATAAATCGAGGGTCAGCTGGGGGTTGAGCAGGCGGAAGGTCATGCGGTGGTGAGGCGTCGTGCCGAGCGAGGCGATGGCTTCGCGGTGGGCGCGCGTGGGATAGCCCTTGTTGACCTCCCAGTCGTAGCCCGGGAAGAGCTTTGCGAGACGGTTCATCTCGTCGTCACGGAAGGTCTTGGCGAGAATCGACGCAGCGGCGATGTTGGCGAAACGTCCGTCGCCCTTGACGAATGTCGTCCAGGGCGTCGTGCCGTAGGGCTTGAAGCGGTTGCCGTCGACGATGATGGCGCCGGGACGCACCTTGAGGCCGTCGAGGGCGCGGTGCATGGCTAAAATCGAGGCGTTGAGGATGTTGATTTTGTCGATTTCCTCGGGGCTGACCGAGGCGACGGCCCAGCTGACGGCCTGCTCGATGATGATGTCGCGCAGCTCGTAGCGGCGGCTCTCGCTTACCTGCTTCGAGTCGTTGAGCCAAGGATGCGAGAAGTCGTCGGGGAGGATGACGGCGGCGGCAAAGACAGGTCCGGCGAGGCAGCCGCGTCCGGCTTCGTCGCAGCCTGCTTCATTGACGCCCTGACAGTTGCACGAGGGCAGCGGATTGGCAGGTTGGCGGCTCATCAGCTTAAGGTATCGTAGTTCAACACTGTCTCGACGAGGTAGAGGCCGAGAATCTGGTCGCGGCGCACCTCCATGTCGTCGTATTCGGGATTGGCGCTGTGGAGCGTCACCTTGGTCGGGTCGTCGTTGCGGCGCACATATTTGACGAGGCGGTAGTCTTCGAGGATGACGACGTAGATCTGGCCCCAGCAGATGGGCGAGTCGTTGCTCACGCGGCGGATTGAGATGAAGCTGCCGTTCTCAATCTTGGGCGACATCGAGTCGCCTGTGACCTTGACGATGGGATAGGCAGGGTCGACGTTTGGCAGGTCGAGGTAGCCGAGGATGCGCTCGTCGGTAAACATGCGGCTGAGCTCCATGCATCCGGCGGTGACGTCGATGTTGTAGACGGGCGCGCCGCGGCGTTTGTCGGCCACGGCGTCGGCGTGGCTGCCGCTTTCGGCGCCGCGGGGGAAGGGGACGTCGCTGCCGTCGACGAGCCAGCGCTTCGACACGCCGAGGTTGACAACCATGCGGTTGAGGAATGATTCGCCGGCGGGCAGGCGGCCCGAGAGCACCTTCGAGACGTGCGAGGGGTCGACGCCGATGAGTTCGGCAAACTGAGCCTGTGTGCGGCGCGAAATTTTTATGAGATACTTGATGCGGTCGACCGTCGTGGCCGTCGGCGCCGGAGTGTCGATATGGGCTAATTCTTTAATCATGGCCGC
>CALZQD010000109.1 GCA_945828175.1 uncultured Bacteroidales bacterium
CGTAACCTAATTGCATGCCATCCACCATGGAGATGGATTTCTTTCCACCCGGAGGAGCGGTGTGAACAAGAATAGCCGCTATCGACTTGTAGCTTTTTTTGTCTTCAGTGGCATGACAAAAGTCGTAGTTGCGACCCATCAGGAATTTGCCGCTCTGGGGATCGGGCACTGCAAAGGCACTGCATCCCGCGTCGAGCGAAACCTTCGCCTTGCTTTGGGGAAGACTGTCGTAAAGCAGATAGGCAACGTAGTTGAATAGTTGTTCGGTTTCTGTGTAACCGGACTTCAATACATCATCGAGTTTATAGTCGACAGTGTAATCGATTTCATACAAGCGTCCGCTACCATCCACATCTTTCATAGAGCGCAACATGGCCAGTTTGCCCTCATCTTTGATAAAGGTGGCAGGGTTCTCTTCGGGCTCTTTCGGTGGTGCATCGTTATCATCGCTGCACGAAGCAAGCAAAAGGATGAAAAGCACAGTAGCCACAGACACAAACAGGCGGGTTAACAGTGTGCCGGGCTGTGCGGTGATAAGTTCTTGATTCGTTGTCATAGGTATAAAAAGTTAATAGTTAGATGAATAGTCATGGCAAAGATATGAAAAAAATATGATTTGATGATGATGACATGGTTTTCTCCTGTTAATTTTAGTTAAAAAGCAAATAATTGACGTTAGGACAAAGATGAGGCTTGCGAAATGCTCATAAAACGTCTTTTTTTTTATTGGTGTCCGGTAAATGTGTTTACTCGGCTATTTTGAGTGATTTTATGCATTGACAAGCCCCCTGTTTCAGTATTTGTATCGGCTGTCCGAGGAAAATAAAAAGCCAAATAGGGCTTGAAAGTTTTAGCGGACACCAATAATACAAAGTTAGTGGTGGCACTCTTGTTTGCACCACTATAATGAGCAGCCGACTTGAAACTGCTGGTCAGATATACACCATATCCAAATTTGACTTTTCCATCTCCTTCAAGAACGTGAGAGAGGTCAAATCTGTCGAACAGGACTGATGAACCGTGATAGAAGATTTCCATAATGAATGTGCTATTTGGTTGAGCAATACAAATATATGAAGAATATTCCAGATAGAAGTGGTTTCAAGGAAGAATTGTTCTGCTATCCATTCCGCTACCCCACGATTGTATGGGTTGGGATTTTGCAGTTGATTTTGAGGGATGTTGTTGAATAACAATGAGTTAACCGCTTGCTATCCCAAAACGTGATTTGCAGTTGTTAAGGAGTGTAAAATTTGATGATTTTGAGGTCTGAAATCTTGTTATACAATTTCGATGTAAGTGTTTTGTTATCAAAAAGGTCTGCGAAAAATTTTCGCAGGTTTTGACAACACTTACTATTCCTTTTTGTGGAGGATTTTTTGAAGTCTTGGGGTAGCGAATGGGTAGCGTGTATCATTAAATAAAAGGTTAAAATGATACTTTTTGGGGTGTTTAGACAAGAAAAAACCACCCCAGAATTGAGGTGGTTCTTATTGTAAGTTTCTTGTTTACAATTAGTTAACTAACTGATTTTCGTTTAGTATTCATCTTCGTTGAACAGAAAGTCTTCTTTCGAGGGGTAGTCGGGCCAGATGTCTTCGATTGATTCGTAGGTGTCGCCTTCGTCTTCGATTTCCTGGAGGTTTTCGATGACTTCAAGGGGTGCGCCGCTGCGCATGGCGTAGTCTATGAGTTCGTCCTTGGTTGCGGGCCAGGGTGCGTCTTCGAGTTTTGATGCGAGTTCGAGAGTCCAATACATAGTTGTAAGCTTTAGTGTTTAATATTATACTCTTGCGGGGATGCTTGTTTGAAAAGTGTGCAAAGGTAGTTATTTTCTTTATACACTAACAATTTTTCTCCCAAAATATTTCGTCGGCGCCGTTTTTTATGTTGATGGCGCGGGCGAGCACGAAGAGGTAGTCACTCAGCCGGTTGACATAGCGGATGATATTAGCCTGAATGTCAACGGTCGAGGCGAGGCTGACGATGAGCCTTTCGGCCCGGCGCGCCACGCAGCGGGCTATGTGGGCTCGGGCGGCGTCGGGCGACCCTCCGGGCAGGATGAAGCGGTTGTGGCGTGGCAGCGTGGCGTCGAGACGGTCGATTTCGCTCTCTATCTCGTCGACGGCGCTGTCGGGCAGCGGCGCGGGCTGCCAGCTGCTGTCGGCTTCGGTGGCGAGCATCGAGCCTATGTCGAAGAGGCGGTTCTGTATCTTGTAGAGGGTCGGGCCGGCGAGTTCGGCGACGGTCGCCGAGCAGATGAGCAGGCCGAGCCACGAGTTGAGTTCGTCGACGGTGCCGTAGGCGTCGAGGCGCAGGTCGGCTTTGGAGACGCGTGTGCCGCCGACGAGCGATGTTGTGCCGCGGTCGCCGCCGCGGGTATAGACCTTGCTTTTAGTCATGGTTGTTGTGGATATATAGAAGTCTGTCGAGTTGCGCTGTCGTCTGGGCGGGAGTCGACGTGGTGATGATGACGTCGTTGTAGGGGCGTTTCATCAGGCCGGCCTCGGCCAGGAGGTCGAGCTGGGTCATCAGCGGGTCGAATATCCCGTCGGGATTATATATAACGATATGTTTGCCTATCTGGTTGGTGAAGTTGATGTATGCGAATGTCGAGGCGAGTTCATCGAGGGTGCCGTAGCCGCCGGGAAGCACGACGAAGACGTCGCCGAGGAGTTCCATCGTCGCCTTGCGTTCGTTGAGGTCTGCGACCGAGATCTGTATGTCGTTGAGCGGCGAGGCCATGTTGCAGCGCCGGGCCGGCACGATGCCGACGATGCGGGCTCCGGCCGCGCGGGCCGCCGAGGCTGTCTCGGTCATCAGGCCGGCATTGACGCCGCCGTAGACGAGCGTGGCGCCGTGTTCGCCTATCCAGCGGCCGACGGCCGAGGCGCCTTCGCGCCAGCTCTCGGGCAGCGACTCGGCCGAGCTGCAGTAGACAACGACTCGCATCGTCGTCTCGCGGATATTGTTCTTGAGTTTCTGGTTGCTCATGGGTTTGATTGTTAACGGCCGTAAAGGTATGGTTTTTATTGTGACTTCAAAAACTTTTGGCATAGTATTTGTTGTTTCTCACAGAAAACAGCTAATTTTACGAATCAAAACCCAAATTCAGATTATGGAAAAGATAGAACCCGGAAAATATGTCGAGCTCGGCTACGATCTGTATGCCATTGATGCCGACGGTAAAGAGACTTTGATCCATCAGACCACGGCCGAGGAGCCCGAGGCCATCATCTACGGCGTCACCCAGGGCGTCATCCGCCCGCTCGAGGTCGCCCTCGAGGGTCTCAAGCCCGGCGACACCTACGACGTAGTCGCCAAGGCCGACGAGGCTTTCGGACGCCACAATCCCGAGCATGTCGTCGAGGTCGAGCGCGAAGTCTTCGAGGTCGACGGCAAGTTTGACGACGAGCACATCAAGGTCGGCGAACGCCTGCCCATGCTCACCGCCGACGGCTACCGCATCGAGGGTCTCGTAACCGAGATTACCCCGACCCACGTCAAGATGGACTTCAACCACCCGCTCGTCGACCACGACGTCCGCCTCAAAGGCAAGGTCATCGCCGTCCGCGACGCTACGCCCGAGGAGCTTCATCCCGCCCACGGCTGCGGCTGCCACGGCGGTTGTGGCGAAGGCTGCGGCGACGATTGCGGTTGTGACGACGGCTGTGGCTGCGACGACAGCGGCTGCGGTTGCGGCTGCCATTAATCGGCCGTCCTCAGGTGCCTGACGGTATACGGCGATGTCCGCGATTCACCCTGCGTGAGTCGGCGGACTTCGCTTTTTTTGCACCACGACCTCAGTTTGTCGCGATTTTGTGGCGCGAGTGAGTGAAATTCTGTGTAATTTTGCAGAAACAAAATTGAAATTATGATTACCAGCGATAGATTTGAAATGGTCGCCAAGACTTTTCAGGGCCTCGAGGATGTCCTGGCTGAAGAGCTGCGCGGCCTCGGTGCCGAAAATGTCGAGCCCGGAAAGCGAATGGTCTCGTTCTCAGGAGATCTTGCAATGCTCTATAAGGCGAATCTGTGTTGCCGTACGGCGCTGAGGATTCTCAAGCCCTTCTATAAATTCACCGCAAAAGACCCCGACGAACTCTATGAGCAGGCCAAGGAATACGACTGGGCCTCGCTCCTGACCATCGACAAGACTTTCGCCATCGACACCGTCGCCTTCAGCGACGAGTTCAAGCACTCGCGCTATGTCACCTATCGCGTCAAGGACGCCATCGTCGACTGGTTTAAAGACCGTTACGGCGAAGACAAGCGCCCGGGTGTGCGCCTCCAGGACGCCGACGTGCTCATCAACGTCCACATCTCGGGCTGCGACGTCACCCTCTCGCTCGATTCGTCGGGCGAATCGCTCCACAAGCGTGGCTATCGCGTCGCCCAGACCGAGGCGCCCATCAATGAGGTCCTCGCCGCCGGCATCATCCTCAAGAGCGGCTGGCGCGGCGACGTTCCCTTCGTCGACCCCATGTGCGGCTCGGGCACATTCCTCTGCGAGGCAGCCATGATTGCCGCAAACATCAATCCCGGCGTCTACCGCCGCGGCTTCGCCTTCGAGCGCTGGCGCGACTTCGACAGCGAGCTCTTCGACAGCATCTACAACGACGACTCGGCCGAGCGCGACATCACCGTGCCCATCGTCGGCTGCGACATCTCGCCCAAGGCCGTCGACGTCGCCCTGCGCAACCTCAAGGGCGCCGGCGTCGCCAAATATGTCGATGTCAGCGTCAAACCCCTCTCGGCATGGACCGAGGCTCCTCAGCCCGCCGGCGTCCTCGTCACCAATCCGCCCTACGGCGAGCGCATCAGCGCTCCCGACATGGATGCCCTCTACGAGCTCATCGGCAGCAAGCTCAAACACGTCTTCACCGGCTACCACGCCTGGATTATCGGCTATCGCGACGAATACTTCCGCCGCATCGGCCTCGCTCCGTCGAGCAAGACCGAGATGCTCAACGGCTCGCTCGAATGTGAGCTCCGCGAATATGTTATCTTCGAGGGCGACCGCAAGTCGTTTGTCGCCGGCGGCGGCAAGCTCAAGGCCGACACTCCCGCTGACGAGCGCCGTCCCCGCCGTGACGAGCGCGACGGTGACCGCCGTCGTCGCTTCGACCGTCGCGACAGCCACCGCGATGACCGCCACGACGACCGTCATGAAGGCCGCCGTTTCGATGGCAAGGACCGCGACCGCGCCGACCGTTTCGGCCGCGACAGCCGCCGTCGTTTCGACCGTGGCGACGACCGCCGCAAGCCCTTCGGATCAGACGAAAACCGATTCACGGGCCGCTTCAATCCCGCTGCCGGCCATGCCGACGCCGTCGAGAGCGAGAACCCCTATGCAAAGCGCCGTAATCCCCACGCCCTCAAGTCGCTCAGCGGCCGCACGCCCAAGCTGCCGCCCGTCTCAGGTCCCCTGATGCGCTCGCGCGGCTGGAAAATGCGCCGCACCGACGATGACAATAATACCACCACCGAATAAGCTCCTATAATCCTATGACCAAGCTCAATATTCTCCTCCTCGGCTCGGGAGGCCGCGAATCGGCACTCGCCTGGAAAATCAGCCAAAGCCCCCGCACGGGCAAGTTCTTCATCGCTCCCGGCAACGGTGGCACCGACCGCTACGGCGTCAACGTCAAGCTGTCGCCGCTCGATTTCGACGCCATCGAGCGTTTTGTCGCCGACAACGCTATCGACATGATTGTCGTCGGCAACGAAGACCCGCTTGTGGCCGGCATCTACGACCGTATCGCCGACAGCCCCGTTCTCGTCGTCGGCCCGTCGAAAGCAGGCGCCGCACTCGAGGGCAGCAAGGACTTCGCCAAGCGCTTCATGGAGCGCCACGGCATCCCGACGGCCCGCTACCGCAGCTTCTCCGCCGCGACTCTCGCCGACGGCAAAGCCTTCCTCGAAACCCTCGCAGCCCCCTATGTGCTCAAGCTGTCTCTTATACACATCTGACGCTGCCGACGATATGCAGTGTG
>CALZQD010000110.1 GCA_945828175.1 uncultured Bacteroidales bacterium
TACACACTGCATATCGTCGGCAGCGTCAGATGTGTATAAGAGACAGGTCTACAGCGTCATCCCCAACATGGGCGGCAAGAGCGCCCTGTCGGGCATACCCGAGTTCTACGCTAACGGCCGCTTCGAGGCTTTAAATTCGCCTAACCGCGGCCGCCTCGCCGGTTTCGGCATGGCTCCCGAAGGTGTCGAGAACAACGAGGTGCTCTATGAGCTCATCACCGACGCCGGCTGGACCGCCGACTCGATTGACGTGAAAGACTGGCACAACCGATATATGCAGTGCCGCTACGGCAAACAGAACGACGCCGTCGGCGACTGCTGGGATAAACTGCAGACCTCGGTCTACGCGACCCTTGTCGACAACCCCCGCTATAACTGGCAGTTCCGCCCGGGCACGATGTTCAGCGGCAACGTCCACGTCAACGACGATTTCTACAAGGCTGTCGAGAGCTTTGCCTCGGCTACGCCCGAGATGAAAAAGTCGCCGCTCTTCGTCAACGACCTGGTTGAGAACACCGTGCAGTATCTCGGCGCCAAGATGGAAATCTTAGCTCAGAACTGGGAGGACGAGTTCAGTAACAACAACATCGACAAGGCCAAGGAGATAGAGGCCGAGTTCGAGGCTCTCGCCCTGGGTGCCGACCGTCTGCTCTACTCGCACCCGACGTTGCGCCTCGAGAACTGGCTCGACTATGCCCGCGCCAACGGCCAGACCGACAGTCTCAAAGACTACTACGAGCACAACGCCCGCCGCATCGTCACCGTCTGGACCAAGACGCCGCTCGACGACTATGCCGCCCGCATCTGGTCGGGCCTCATTCGCGACTATTATCTGCCGCGCTGGAAAAACTATTTCGAGAACAAACGCAACGACCGCTACTTCGACCTCGCCGCATGGGAGCTCGACTGGGTCGACGGCCACACCGGCTTGTCGTCTCAGACCGCCTACGACGATGTGCCCGCGGCCTGTCTCGCGCTTCTCGACCGTGCATCGAAAATCGCTCCGCGCCCTGTCGCAGCCGACGGCTCTCAGCGTCTCGGCGGCTGGTCGCCCTTCGACTTCAAGGACTCTGACTCGTCGACTCTCGTCTGGAACCTGCCCGCAGCCAAGGGCAAGAATCTCACCGAGGTGCGTCTGCTTCAGACCCGCGGCAACGGTGCCGTCGAGGTTGGCGACATCGCCCTCGAGATGGACGGCCTGCGCTACGACGTCACCTCGCGCACTCTCGCCGACGACGGCAGCATCTGCTATCACTTCGATGTTCCCGACAGCGCCACGGGCAACAACTCGTGCCGCCTGACGGCCAACATCAAGCGCGCCCCCGGCAGCATGTCGCACGGCAAAGTCATGATTGTGACAAAACAGTAAAGTCGGTAATTTGTTATTTTAATTGTAAATAGATCTGTAACATTCAATTAAATCAAACATATGACACAGCTCATCGTATCTTTAGAAGACACGTCAATGCTTTCGGAAATCAAGAACGCCATCGGGCTGCTCAAAGGGGTTGCATCTGTCATAGTGTCAAAGACATCGGATATTCCCAATGAGACTACAATCAAGGCCATAGAGGAACTTGAAAACGGTAATTCTATCGTTTGCGACAGTTTTGCGGACTATCAGAAACTTGTGCGCGATGAGCTACCGGATTGAAGTCACGAATCAATATCTCAGAGATTTAAAACTTGCCCGCAAGAGAAGTCTTGATGAAGAAAAGTTCAATCATGTTATCATGTTATTGGCGTCAGGAGAAAATTTGCCGGCTAAATATCGCGACCATAGCCTTGTCAATGACTATAAAGGATGTCGGGAATGTCATATTTCGCCCGACTGGTTGTTGATATATCGTCGAAACGATACACTGCAAATACTTTCCCTTATTCGCACAGGTACACACTCTGACTTATTCTGAAACAAGGCATTTTGAATAGATGTTGACAAAATAAGCGTCTGATAATTTTGCAGTTTGCGCAAAAGATTGTATCTTTGCGGTCGATTTCGTAATCTCTGGCAGGACATGCAGCCTGCGTATATTGCGACTAATGTTAACTTTTAAGTCAATCGAACAATGGATTTAATTAAAGTTGCCGAAGAAGCATTTGCTTGTGGCAAAGAGCATCCCCAGTTTGGCCCCGGCGATACAATCACTGTCGCTTACCGCATCAAAGAGGGTAACAAAGAGCGTATCCAGCAGTACCGCGGTGTCGTTATCCGCATCTCTGGCGAAGGCGCTAAAAAACGTTTCACCGTTCGCAAAATGAGCGACAACATCGGTGTAGAACGTATCTTCCCCATCGAATCGCCGTTTATCGATTCAATCACAGTCAACAAATACGGTAAAGTGCGTCGCGCCAAACTTTACTATCTGCGCAACCTCACCGGCAAGAAAGCCCGCATCAAAGAGCGTCGCGTGAAGTAAACCCAACAGTGACATTGCAAGCTATAAAGCGCCCCGACAGGTCATCGACCCGCCGGGGCGCTTTGTTTCATAGCCCAAGAGGAGATGCTATTTTGTCATGCGGATTGAAATCTGGTTGTAGATCCAGAGCAGGGCGGCGCCGACGAGGAGCGCGACCATCTCTGAGATGATGAAGAGTCCCGGCGTCGAGACGCCGACCGCCAGTGCCGAGCCGAAGCCGCCGCAGAGGCAGCCGACTATGCCAAGCACAAAATCAAAAACGCCCAGACGCCGCGACGGCAGCAGGGCATAGGCCCCCAAAGCGATAAGCACACCCGACACACCCCAGGCGAGCCACATCCAAAGAGTCGGTGACGGCATGGCTCAGAACTTAAAGGATGAAAAATCGGGTGACGTCGGGCTCATGAAGGCGGCCACATCGGTGTCGCCGGTGAGGTCTGCCACAGTGAGCCATATTATCAGTAAGATTATGAGGAAGATGGCGCCGATTGCTAACCAGATGTTCTGGCGGGTGCGTTTATTTTTGCGTGACATAATGTTGAATTTTTATTGTTAGACATTTTTATAAAAATAAAACAATTGTTACGCGCTATTGTTCTGATGTTGTTCTGATGTGCCGGCGGCGAAACTTTTTTAACGATAAAAGGCCTCGGTTTGAAGATAAAGCAGTAATTTTGTATGATGAAAAACTATCGTGGCATCGACCGATGCCCTAACATAAAGACATCTATATGGAACTCTTTGAAAAGCTGACCTTAAAGGCCAAAAGTTTTCCGCAGCGCATCGTCCTCCCCGAAGGCAATGAGCCGCGCACACTGACTGCTGCCGACCGCATCATCAGCGATGGCATCGCAAAGGTAATATTGATCGGAGACCCCGTCGAAATCAAGAAGATGGCCTCTGACTTAGGATTAAATAATATCTCGCAGGCCACGATAGTCAATCCGGCCGACGAGAGCGTCATCAACCGCTACGCACCCCTGTTCTTCGAGCTCCGCAAGAGCAAGGGCATCTCGATGGAAGAGGCCCGTCTGACCGCAGCCAACCCGCTCTATCTCGGCTGTCTGATGGTCAAGGCCGGTGACGCCGACGGCCAGGTCGCCGGCGCGATGAACACGACGGGCAACGTCCTGCGCGCCGCCTTCCAGGTGATAAAGACCCAGCCGGGCATCGGCGTCGTCTCGGGCGCATTCATCATGCTGCTGCCCGAAGGCTCGCCCTTCGGCACCGACGGCATCCTCGTCTTCGCCGACTGCGCCGTAGTGCCTGACCCCACGGCTCCCGAGCTCGCCCAGATAGCAGTATCGTCGGCCCAGACCGCGCGCGACATCGCCGGCATCGAACCCCGTGTGGCCATGCTGACATTCTCGACCAAGGGTTCGGCCCGCCACGAACGCGTCGACAAAGTCATCGAGGCCGCCAAAATCGCCCACGAGATGGCTCCCGGCCTCATCATCGACGGCGAGCTTCAGGCCGACGCCGCCATCGTCCCCTCGGTAGCCAACACCAAGGCCCCGGCCAGCCCGCTGAGCGGCCGTGCCAACGTGCTCGTCTTCCCCTCGCTCGAGGTCGGCAACATCGCCTACAAGCTCGTGCAGCGTTTAGGCGGCGTCCAGGCCGTCGGTCCTGTGCTCCAGGGCCTTGCCGCTCCCGTCAACGACCTATCGCGCGGCTGTTTCCCCGAAGATATCTACAAAACCATCATAATCACATGTAACCAGGCCATCGGTCTGAAATGTAAACACTAATCAGTCATGAAAATCCTCGTTCTCAACTCGGGCAGCAGCTCGGTAAAATATAAACTCATCGACACCGACAGCGAGGCCACCCTCGCCGAAGGCGGCGTCGAGAAAGTCGGTCTGCCCGACACCTTCCTCAAATATAAGCGCGCCGACGGCAGCAAGGCTATCGTTGAACTCGGCTGCGCCGACCACAAAAGCTCGATCGAGACCATCCTCAAGATGCTGACCGACCCCGTCGAAGGCTGCATCAAGTCGTATGCCGAAATCGACGCCGTAGGCAACCGCGTCGTCCACGGCGGTGAGAAATTCAGCTCGAGCGTGCTCATCACCGACGAAGTCAAGGAGAAAATCCGCGAGTGCTACGACATCGCTCCCCTCCACAACCCGGCCAACATGACCGGCATCGAGGCCATCGAGGCCCTTATGCCCGGTGTGCCTCAGGTCGGTGTTTTCGACACGGCTTTCCACCAGACGATGAAGCCCGAGGCCTATATGTATGCCCTGCCTTACAAATATTATAAGGAAGACGGCGTGCGCCGCTACGGCTTCCACGGCACGAGCCACCGCTATGTCTCTCAGCGTGTCTGCGAGATTCTCGGCTGCGACATCACAAAACAGCGAATCATCACCTGCCACATCGGCAACGGCGGCTCAATCACAGCCGTTCTCTACGGCAAGAGCGTCGACACCTCGATGGGCCTCACCCCGACCGAGGGCCTGATGATGGGCACACGCGTCGGTGACGTCGACCCGGGCGCGCTGACCTACCTGATGACCAAGCACAACCTCAGCGCCGCCGACATCCAGAAGATGATCAACAAGGAGAGCGGCGTGGCAGGCGTGTCGGGCATATCGAGCGACATGCGCGAGATCGAGGCTGCCGTCAACGCCGGCGACGAGCGCGCCAAGCTCGCCCTCGACATGTATGAGCACCGCATCATCAAATATGTCGGCGCCTATGCAGCCGAGATGGGCGGCGTCGACATCATCGTCTTCACCGGCGGCGTCGGCGAGAATCAGACCGGCGTGCGCGAGAATGTCTGCGCTCCCCTCGCTTTCATGGGCGTCGAAATCGACAAGGAACTCAATGCCCGCACCCGCGGCACCGAGACCGTCATCTCGACCGAAGCCTCGAAGGTCAAGGTCGTCGTCGTCCCGACCGACGAAGAGCTCGTCATCGCCCGCGACACCCGCGACATCGTCTCGAAACTGAAATAATCACATACATATATGATATAATATGGCGTCACGGCTTGCCGGGGCGCCATATTTTTGTAACTTTGCGCCGGATTTTCAGAGTACACAATTCGCATGTACTTAATTAAGGTGAAAAATTTAGGAAAAAAATGATTTTGCAATGCGCCGTCCTCTTCGCCTTTTTGGCGATAGGCGAGTTTATCGTTAGCCTCACCGGCGTGCCGGTGCCCTCGAGCATTATCGGCATGCTGCTCTTGGCTGCCGCTCTTAAATTCAGGATTATAAGACTCTTCTGGGTCGACAAAATCGCAGACTTCCTCGTCAAAAATCTCGGCTTCTTCTTCGTTCCCGCGGGCGTCGGGCTGATGCGCTGCCTCGACCTGCTCGCCGACCAGTGGATGCCCATCGTCGGGGCCTCGGTCATCAGCACTTTTATCATCATTCTTGTCACTGGGCGCGTCCATCAGGCCGTGCGCCACAGCCTTTCACACCGTCATGAACTTCCTCGACAATAAGATATTCCTGCTGGCGCTGACCTTTGTCATCTTTCTTGGCGCCAGGCTCTTGCAGAAGCGCACGGGTTCGCCGCTGCTCAACCCGATACTCGTGTCGATAGCCGTGCTCATC
>CALZQD010000111.1 GCA_945828175.1 uncultured Bacteroidales bacterium
CTCAGGGGGTAGGTGGCCATGTCGAGCGGGTCGCCGGCGGCGCTGATGGGGAATTCGACGGTGTGCTCGGTGCCGGCGGTGAAGTCGCCCTCCTCAGGACCTTTGACGATGACCTGATTGGCCTTCGAGTGGTTGCGGGTGCGCAGGTCGAGTGTCAGGCTCGAGATGGCAGCGCTCGATGTGAACGTCAGGGTGATTTTGTCGGGCAGGCTGTAGAAGTTGAAGTCTTTTGTCAGCGTGATCGACGGGTCGCGCGGGCTGCCGAAGTTAAACGACAGCGTGCCGTCGTCGGCAAGCTTCGTCCCCGAGATGCCACTGGCGCCCTTGGCGGTCCATTCGCCCCACGCCGGAGCTGTCAGCGTCGTGTTGTCGGGTATCTCGACGGTGACGGTCGTCATGTCGGCAAACTGGCCGATCTTGCCCGTCAGCTTCGTGCTGCCGTTCTTGAGTCCCTTGAGAGTGCCCTCGGCGTCGACAGTCGCGATGGTCGGGTCTTCGACGGTCCAGTCGACGGTAGAGGCGTCGATATTGAAGACGCCGCTTTCGGCTGTCGCCAACATTTCGACGGTGTAATTGCGGCGCGAGTCGATGAGCACGGGTTTGAGCCTGATGCCGAGCGTGGCCTCGACGACGGTGACGTCTTTGCTTGCTGTTGCCGAGCCGTAAGTGGCAGTCAGCTTGCCTTTGGCGGCGTGGTCGCAGGCGGTGAAGAGGCTGCCGGAGCAACTGCCTATGGCCTCGTCGCAGCTGAAGACGACGTCTTTGACATCGCGGTCGATGAGCGAGCCGTATTTGTTATAGCCTAAAATCTTGGGCGACGAGGTCGAGAGGTTGGGCACGGTGACGTCGACATCGTCGAACTCGATGCGTGTGATTACATTGTCGGCGGGAGCTGTGTCGTAGACCATCATGCCGTTTGCAACGGGACGCGGATGCGATTCGGTCGTCTTGTTGATGACCTTGCCCTCGATGAGCATCTGGGCCGAGCCGCCGCCGTCGAAGCCCGTCAGGTTGACGCAGCCGAAGTGCTTCATGATATAGCATTCCTCCTCGGTGGTCACGCCGATGCTGCTGCCCCAGCGCGGGTCGGGAAC
The DNA here is from genome assembly GCA_945828175.1 of uncultured Bacteroidales bacterium. Lineage (GTDB taxonomy): Bacteria > Bacteroidota > Bacteroidia > Bacteroidales > Muribaculaceae > CAG-873. The sequence continues at coordinate 1,095 of CALZQD010000111.1, forward strand.
TTTGTCGATGGTGATGATATATAGCGTCTTGCCGTCGGCCGACGAGCCGTAAGCCGTGCGCGAGTAGACCATCTTGTTGTAGTCGTCGGTGAAGTTATAGTCTTCGAGCACGCCGTTGCGCATCAGTATCGTGTTGCCGGCCACGAGCTCGACGAGTTCGGGGCGCGAGCCGTCGGCATACGAGGTCCAGCCGTGGTCGACCGTCACCTTGTCGCCCGGGACGAGCTTGGCGAGGTTGTCTTTGTTGAAGCCGCGGCCTACGATAGCAAGGTCATAGTCGCCGAGAGTGCCCGTGCCGGCGTCGGTTTTGACGTCCATGACCGTGCATTTCATCGGGCGTCCGGCCATCCACCGCTCGCCCTCGTCGAGATTGAGATAAACCTCGGTGCATTGTCCCTCGACGATGCGCCAGTGGGCCACGCCGCTGTCGTCATAGACGTCGACGGGCTGGAACTTTTTGTCGCGGCCGAAGAAGTGGTTGTAGAGCGTGATTTCGTCGGGGTGAACCACCTTGTTACACTGGAAGAACTCGGGCGAACCGATTTTGTCGTTGATGATGTGGCCCTCCCAGTGCATGCGGTCTATGACGGCGGTCTTCTTCGAGTCGATGGCGGCGATGGCCGGTGTTTCCCACCACCATACGTCCCAGGTGTTTGTCGTCTCGGTGATTATCTCGCCGTTGCGCATACTGCCGCCGAGCTGCGCGCCCATGATGAGGTCTTCCCAGGGGCGTTGGCCTGTGACAATCCAGAAGTTGGCGTTTGCGCCGCCGACGACACGCTTCTCGTCGGTCGTGTATCGTGCTGCCGCGCTTTCGAGAAGCTCGGTCTTACACAGCTGCTCATGGCTCTGCATATTCTCGACCGTATTGTATTCATTGTTGAGGTCGACAATCATCATGTTGAAATTCAGCGGGAACTCAGGCATGCGGTAGCGCAGGTATGTCGTGCCCGGACCGATTTCGCGTTTTAGCAGCAGGCGGGCATCATAAGTCTTGTCTTTGATAGTGATTTGTTCGACGGTCTGCGACATCGCCGCCGGCATCCAAGCCGCCATCGCGGCCAAAACGAGGGTAGATTTCAGTTTCATGGCAAGAATAATTGGTTTCACTGCAAACTTAGGCAAATAATTCCAAATCAGCAAAACAATATATGCCTTCAAATCCCCATTACCAAATTTGGCTGGTTTTAATTACCAAAAATGGCCGATTTTCATTATCAAAAATGGCGCATTTTCGTTACCAAATTTGGCCGAAACGGTGGCGTGTTATATCAATACCGGACCTTTTGCCCGGAGGCGGTTATCGAAAAAGATAGTGTAATATATAGGTATATAGCATATTTTGCCGTCGGATTCGACTTCGCGGTTGTTTGAGATGACATAGGCCTGCTTGACGCCGTATTCTTCGTTTGAAACAAAGCGGCTTATGGCGATGTGACGTTTGTAGTCTTTGCCCGATTTGACTTCAATAGGCACTACCGACAATGTCGAATAATCGTCAATAAGAAAATCGACTTCGCCGCGACTTCGGTTATCGTAATAGAACAGGCTGTTGTCATTCGCAGCCAACTGGCAGGCGACGGCACATTCATAGACCGAGCCGAGGTTAATGCCTGATTCATTGTTGAGTACCGGCGCGGGGTTATTGCGGTATAGCGCCGAAGTCAGTAGACCGGGGTCGTTGAAATACAACTTCAGCAGATTTTTCTGCTCCGTTTCGATCAATGGAAATTTAGGATTGGAGATGGCTTTGACTTCGAGCGCTATGCCCGAACTGACGAGATATTCCATTTCTTCCTCATAGTCGGCCGATCGTTTGCCGCTCTGATTTTCGATATCTTTATAAACGACCCGTTTTTTCTTATTTTCCATGTTAGAGGGGATAAGACTGTAGATACGGCCTATTTTCAGCGAGTGGTCGCGGTCGTATTTCGATGCGTCGAGGCGATAGAGTTCGGCTATGGTCTGCTGCACGGCCCTCACCTGAATAAGATCGCGGGTCTCGAGAAACTTATTGACAGCCTCGGGCAGTCCGCCGACGAGCAGATAGCGCTTATAGAGGTCCATAAGGCGCCGGTGTATTCCTTCGGGCATACTCTTCATGCTTTTGAAGTTATCACGCATCGCGCTTATCGCCGGCTGGCCGAAGTCGTTGGCTATCAAAAACTCCTCAAAATCGAGAGGATACATTTTCAGAATGTCTATACTGCCGAGAGGTATCGATGACGATTTTTTCAAAGTCACACCGAGCAGCGAGCCGCTTGCGACGTATCTGTATCGGCCTTCTTCACGCAGAAACTTGATGAGCGTGAGCAGTTGCGGATATTCCTGAATTTCATCGAGGAAAATCAGTGTGTCGGAGAAATCGCCGAGCTGTTTCGACGTAAACGCGGCGAGAGCCATATAGAAATCGTCGGTTGTGCGGACATTGTCGAACAGACGCGACCCTTCGGCGTCTTCAATAAGGTTTATTTCGACCACATTCTTGAAATGTTGAGCCGCGCAGTGGCGTATAATATACGACTTACCAGTCTGTCGCGCCCCTGTCACGACAAGCACCTTGTCGCTTCCAGATTTGAAATAATCGTTGATTATCGGTTCGATTTTTCTATATAGCATATTTTCAAGGATTTAATCTCGATGTTTACACTTTTCAATCCCAATATACCCCGCAAATTTACACTTTTCAATCCAAATCACCAACGATTTTATACACTTTTCAACCCAAAAACAAGGATAAAAAACACACTTTTCAATCCTACGGGTGTGCGAGGCTAAGAAAAATATGTTCTTGTGTCTTATATAAATGAAAAATAGCCGTATATTTGCGAGAAATTACCAATTAAGTATCGTGGCAATAAAACATTTTAAACTACTTTGTCTAATTATTTTGAGCGCTTTTGCCTTTCCGTCGGCCAAAGCTATGGACCTTATGGCACGAAGCGTCATAAGCAATCAGGACTTAATGGACGATTATCGTGCCTCGACTTTTGTTACCGGCAGGGGTATCGATTGCTTTCGCGGCAGTGATGTGGTTGAACACCTTGGCATATCTGCGGCAAGTGATTCAATAATATTTGAAATTGATATCACATGTTATGATGATGCCGGGAATGCGATTGGCCGGTTTCATGAAGCGCCGATTGTCGGTTATCGCGTCTCGCCTGCCTTCTTCAACGACCCTGAGGCGATCAAATGCCTGATTAGAAAAATTTATTAGCGAAAAGCATCACTAAATTATCATCAAAATAATGAAAAAACTTATCTCAATTTTTATTCTGTGCCTTGTGGCCGTAATAGAGACTGCGGCCCTGGATCCGCAAATTTACACGCCCGCCGAGTCACCGCTGAAGTTAAAATCATGGAATCAGCTTAAAGGCGTTCCTCTCAGCCTTGAGGCCTATGGCCTTTATGACAACGGACGGCTCGTCAACGATTTTTATCCCTCGGAGCAGGGATTTACCGAGGGCGAGATTCTTACCACAGAGTTTGGCGGTCTCAAATGGTACAAGGTGGTTCAGGGCAATAATGCCATGACCCGTTTGTTTGACGCCCGTGTCGACGGCCTGACGCTTCATACGTCAAGTCCTGAAGAGGATATAACGTGGATAAAGATACTTGAGGTCGGCAAACTTGATGCGAGTTATTTCCTGTTTACCGTAGACAACCGCAATACCTATCGTTGGTACACAATTGACATGACGAGTTTTAACCGGAATGCCGGGAATCGTAAATCATCACATTCAAAAACCGCCGGAACCCCGAAATAATGGCATAGCCGTTCAACACGACCGAGGCCGGGAATCATTCGACTCCCGGCCTCGCCGTATGTTGATATGCTGTCGTCTCTTATTTGCGGCGGCGCACTGAGCGTGCGGCGCCTGAGTTGTTCGACGCTTTCTGCTGCTTGGGCTCTTTGACCTTCTTAGACGAGCGCTTGGTCGAACGCTTCGACGAGCGCGCCGGCGTCTTCTTGTTGTCGTCCTTCGCGACGACGGTCGTTGAGTCGCCGCGTTCGCGGGCCTCGCGCGCTTCGCGGGCAGCGATGACCTCCTCGCGCGACGGCACCCACAGCTTCTGCTCGAAGTTGTCGAGGCGTGCCTGGATGCTGTCCTGGGCGCGCTTGCGGTCGTCGGGGTCGGGGTAGAGCTGCATCATCGACTTGTTCTTAAGGTTGCGGGTCTTGTAGATCTCGCCGTCGTACATCGTCAGGTTGAAGAAATCGTCGTAGCTGCACGTCGGCATATTGTTGTCGTCGTTGATGAAGATCGACTGCTGGGCAAGCCAGGGACGGATGTCGGAGAACTTCACCCAGAACATCGGGTAGCGCACCGGCTCGCCGCCGAAATCGCCGGCGCGGTGGAGCACCGGGCAGATGGCCTCGACGCGCGGACGCAGGCGGTTGTGGCGCGTGTCATACTCCCAGCGCTCGATGATGTAATACGACAGCACCTCGTTGGCGGGCACGTCGCTCTCCTCGATGACGAATCGCGGATTCTTCTCCGTCGAGCCCTTGGCCGGCGTGTAGAGTATGTGGAAACGGTCGAGCAGGTCGCGCACCTTCACGGCATACTGGTCGGTGAAAATCTCGCGTCCGTCGAGATACTCATAGGCCGTCAGCTTGTTGTTGGCCAGCAGGCGCATGATGATGCGGAAGAGGTTCTCCTGGCCGTCGACAGTCTCTTCGGGGTAGTAGAGCGGCGCGTTCTTGTCCTTGTCGAGGTCGAGGTGGCGGTAGATGACGCGCATCCACTGCAGGTCGGCCTCAGAGATGGGCGAGCCGTCGGTGTCATAGAATTGCTGCATGCGGTCGGTGATGATCGGCCCGTCGTCGGCGTTCTTGTCGCGACGGCGCTCGGATGCTT
>CALZQD010000112.1 GCA_945828175.1 uncultured Bacteroidales bacterium
ATTCCTCTACGTCTCGTGGGCTCGGAGATGTGTATAAGAGACAGATATATGTATAGTCACGATTTCTACGACATCAGTCGTTGAAGGTCATCTCGTCGAAGCCCTCCTCGTCGAATTCGTCGGGGTTGAACTCGTCTTCGCCATAGAACTCCTCGTCGAGATCATCGATCGAGGGCACTGCGGCAACCTTGGCGTCGACTTTAGCGTCGAACTCGTCGAGATCGACATTCTGGGGCGGCGCCTGACCGAGAGCGAGAGTGCAGACAGGGTCCTTGAGGGTCTTGCCTGTGATGATCTCCTTGAGCTCCATGAAGAAAGCACGGTCGGTCATATAATCGAAGACAAACATCATCTTCTGGCCTTCGTCTTCGATAAAGTCGCTGAGGATGGTGTCGTCCATCAGCCATACATCCTGATCTGAGTCAGAGCCCATGTCTTCGAATGTTATTTCTTTTTCCTTCTCCCAGTTGCGGTCACAAAGGAAGAACGAACACATCTGATTCTTATCATAGCCTACACAATCACAAATCGCGTTTTTAAGATCGAGAAATGTCATGTCGGCATCAATCTTGACCTCTCTTTTGAAGTTGTCGACTTCGTCAGATACTACTCTAAAATTAAAAATCATATAAATTATTTGATAAATATTCCTGATTACACACCCCGGTCGGGGCGTTTGACGATGCGAAGTTAGTAAACTTCCTATTATTCTTGCAAGAAAAATCAACTCAAAGTTGAAATTTTTTAGAAAAAAGAATTCGCACGACATTATAACATCAAGCGGATGAAAAATATATATGTTTAAGAGCATTTTTCTTGCTTTTTTTAAAATAATAACCTATTTTCGCTGCCGTTTCACATCAAATATATTTTAACCAACCATTTTTCCAATCAGGCCTGTTATGAACCGACAGCATTTCGACAGCTTAGATTTAAAGATCCTTAATACACTGGCAACGAACGCCCGCAAGCCATACCTCGAGATTGCCCGCGAAGCCGGTGTCTCAGGCGCAGCCGTCCATCAGCGCATCCAGCGACTGATAGCCAACGGCATCATCGCCGGCTCTCAGTGTCTCATCGACCCCGAAGCCGTAGGCTACGAGACCTGTGCTTATGTCGGGCTTTATCTGCGCGACCCGTCGGCGGTGGGCCATGTCGTCGAGGAGCTCAAGCGCATCCCCGAGGTAGTCGAGTGTCACTACACCACCGGCCGCTACGACATCTTCATCAAACTCTTTGCCCGCAACAACGACCACCTGCTCCATCTGCTCCAGCACGAAGTGCTGGCCCTCGGCATGGCGCGCACCGAGACCCTCATCTCGTTCAAAGAGGTGTTCTCGCGTCCCATTCACATCACAAACAAGGACTGAGAGGCTGCAGCCCGTCACAAAAACTTATGGCCGAAATTATCATCGCGATAATTTCGGCCTCTTTTTTTTAGGCCCCACTCGACATAATATCAATTATTTTAGTAATTTTGCGTGATAGATTGTCGCAAGTAGCGCCTACTTGCGTCGAATCTTATGTTTAACCAATTGATTATTAACCTTATTAAATAATTTCAGCAATGGATATTTCACATATCGAACACATCGGCATCGCAGTACCCTCACTCGACGAAGCCATCCCCTTCTACGAAAACATTCTCGGTTTCAAATGCTTCGCAATCGAAGAAGTACCCGACCAGAAAGTACGCACAGCCTTCTTCATGGTAGGCCAGACCAAGCTCGAGCTCCTCGAAGGCACATCTGAAGACAGCGCCATCTCGAAATTCATCGCCAACAACGGTGGCCGCGGCGGCGTTCAGCACATCGCATTCGCAGTCGAAGACGGCGTAGCCAACGCTCTCGCCGAAGTACAGGCAAAAGACTGCCGCGTCATCGACAAAGCTCCCCGCAAAGGCGCCGAAGGCCTCAACATCGCTTTCCTCCACCCCAAATCGACAATCGGCACACTCATCGAACTCTGCGAGGACCCCAACAAGAAATAATCGCCATTATCCAACCAAATTATCATAAATAAGAAACGAAATGAGCAGTCAACTCGAAAAAGTTAAAGAGCTTATCGAGCTTCGCGCCCAAGCACGCATCGGCGGCGGCGAAAAAGCTATCGAAAAGCAACACGAGCGCGGCAAATATACAGCGCGCGAACGCATCGCCCAACTCCTCGACGAAGGTTCGTTCGAAGAGCTCGACATGTTTGTGCGTCACCGTTGCACCAACTTCGGTCAGGAGAAAAAATCATTCCTCGGCGACGGCGTCGTAACCGGCTACGGCACAATCGACGGCCGTCTGGTTTATGTCTTCGCACAGGACTTCACCGTCTTCGGCGGTTCGCTCTCTGAGACCATGGCTCTTAAGATCTGCAAGATCATGGATATGGCCATGAAGATGGGCGCTCCCGTCATCGGCCTCAACGACTCGGGCGGCGCGCGTATCCAGGAAGGCATCAACGCCCTCGCAGGCTATGCCGAAATCTTCCAGCGCAACATTATGGCCTCAGGTGTAATTCCCCAGATTTCAGCCATCCTCGGCCCCTGCGCCGGCGGCGCAGTATACTCGCCCGCGCTGACCGACTTCACCATCATGGCAAAAGGCATCTCTTATATGTTCCTCACCGGCCCGAAGGTTGTCAAGACCGTCACCGGCGAAGACGTCACCCAGGACGCACTCGGCGGCGCCGAGGTCCACTCGTCGAAGAGCGGTGTTTGCCACTTCGCAGCCGAAGACGGCGAACACGCCATCAAGATCATCCGCAAGCTCTTCACATACATTCCCCAGAACAACCTCGAAGAGCCCCCGTTGGTAGAGTGCAACGACCCGATCGACCGTCTCGAAGACTCGCTCAACGACATCATCCCCGACTCGGCCAACCGTCCCTACGACATGTATGAAGTCATCGGCGCCATCGTCGACAACGGCGAATTCCTCGAAGTTCAGCGCGACTACGCCAAGAACATCATCGTCGGCTTCGCCCGCTTCAACGGCCAGTCGGTCGGCATCGTCGCCAACCAGCCCAAATATCTCGCCGGCGTGCTCGACAGCAACGCATCTCGCAAGGGTGCCCGCTTCGTACGCTTCTGCGACGCCTTCAACATTCCTCTGGTAACGCTCGTCGACGTCCCCGGATTCCTCCCCGGCACAGGCCAGGAATACAACGGTGTCATCCTCCACGGCGCCAAACTGCTCTACGCCTTCGGTGAGGCAACAGTGCCCAAGGTCACCGTCACCCTGCGCAAGAGCTACGGCGGCAGCCACATCGTGATGAGCTGCAAGCAGCTCCGCGGCGACATGAACTACGCATGGCCGACAGCCGAAATCGCCGTCATGGGCGGTGCCGGCGCAGTCGAAGTGCTCTACGCCAAGGAAGCCAAGGCATCTGACGACCCCGCCAAGGTGCTCGCCGAGAAAGAGGCCGAATACAACAAACTTTTCTGCAACCCCTACAACGCAGCAAAATACGGCTACATCGACGACGTCATCGAGCCGCGCAACACCCGTTTCCGCATCATCCGCGCACTCCAGCAGCTCGCTACCAAGAAAGTCGTCAACCCGGCTAAGAAACACGGCAACATACCCCTCTAACCGTCGAAAAAGCCAAGTTTATGAAAAAGAAACTATTCATGCTCACCGTGAGCCTCGTCGTGATGGCCTCGGCCGCCTTCGCCCAGTCGCGAAAGGCCGTGCGCATCAACGAGGTCATGGTCGAAAACCAGTCGAGCATCGTCGACGACTATGGCCAGCGCCATGCGTGGATCGAGCTTTTCAACAGCAACTTCGCCCCCATTGAAATCTCGAGCATCTACATCACCGACGATCCCGAGAATCCGACGAAATATCCCGTTCCCCTCGGCGACGTCAAAACTAAGATCGCCACGCGCCAGCACGTCGTCTTCTTCGCCGACGGCGAGCCCAACAAAGGCACGTTCCACACATCGTTCGTCCTCACACCGGGCAAGCAGAACTGGATTGGCATCTATGACGCCGACGGCAAGACACTCATCGACGAGGTGACTATCCCCGCCAACCTGCCGGCCAACTGCAGCTTTGCCCGCACGGCCGACGGCGAGGGCGATTGGTCTATCCGCACCGGCGAGAATATCCCCGGCAACGAAGCTACCTACATCACCCCCTCGAGCGCCAACATCATCAAGGACACCAACAAGAAAATCGACGAATTTGCCAACCGCGACGCCAACGGCTTCGGCATGACGATCATGGCGATGTGCATCGTGTTCACCGCCCTGCTCGTGCTCTGCCTCTGCTTCTACGGCATCGGCGCCATCAGCAAACAGATCTCGAAGCTCAACAAGATGCGTGCCCAGGGTATTGACAAGAGCGAAGCCGCCACAACCGGCGACAACCACGACTCGGGCGAGGAAATCGCCGCCATCGTCATGGCTCTTCACCAGCACCTCAACGCCCACGACACCGAGAGCACCGTGCTGACCATCAACAAGGTCAAGCGCGCCTACTCGCCCTGGAACTCGAAGATCTACGGTCTTCGCGAAGTGCCCGGTCATACTCACCGTTAAAGTCTCTCACAACTAATCATTTACTAAACCGATAAACATTTGCCTGAAATGAAAGAATATAAATATAAAATCAATGGCAATACCTATAAGGTAGCCGTGGGCGACATCGACGACAACATCGCACAAGTCGAGGTTAACGGTGTGCCTTATAAAGTCGAGCTCGAACAAAAAGCAGTTGCCGCTATCAAGGCTGTGACCACCAACCGTCCGGCTGCCGCTCCTCGCACAGCCACCGGCGAGAAAGTCATCACCAAGCAGACCGTAGCCGGCGGCGCACACGCCGTCAAAGCTCCCCTGCCCGGCGTCGTGCTGTCGATTCCCGTCAAGGTCGGCGACACCGTCAAAGCTGACGACACCGTGCTTCTGCTCGAAGCCATGAAAATGGAAAACGCCATCCACGCAGGCCGCGACGGCAAAATCGCCTCGATCAACGTTGCCGCCGGTGACTCTGTGCTCGAAGGCGCCACTCTCATCACCATCGAATAAAATGACTCACTATGACATTTGGTGATTTCTTAATGAACAACCTGCGCCAGTTCTGGGAACTGACAGGTTTCGCCAATGCCGAACTGGGCAACTTCGTGATGCTGCTTGTCGGTCTGTTTTTCATTTGGCTTGCCATAAAGAAAAACTTCGAACCGATGCTGCTCGTGCCCATCGGCTTCGGCATCCTCATCGGCAACGTGCCCTTCAACACGGCTGCCGGTCTCGAAATCGGCATCTACGAACAGGGTTCGGTGCTCAACATCCTCTATAACGGTGTGAGCGCCGGCTGGTATCCGCCGCTGATTTTCCTCGGCATCGGTGCCATGACCGACTTCTCGGCCCTGATTGCCAACCCCAAGCTGATGCTCATCGGCGCAGCCGCCCAGTTTGGCATCTTCGGTGCCTACATGGTGGCCCTCGCCATCGGCTTCGCTCCTGACCAGGCCGGTGCTATCGCCATCATCGGCGGCGCCGACGGCCCCACGGCAATCTTCCTGTCGTCGAAGCTCGCTCCCAACCTCATGGGCGCCATCGCCGTGTCAGCTTACTCCTACATGGCTCTCGTGCCCGTAATCCAGCCCCCGTTGATGCGTCTGTTCACTACCAAGAAAGAACGTCTGATAAAGATGAAACCCGCGCGCGCCGTCTCTCAGAACGAGAAGATCATCTTCCCGATCGTCGGCATGCTCCTCACCTGCTTCGTCGTTCCCTCGGGCCTGCCCCTGCTCGGCATGCTCTTCTTCGGTAACCTGCTCCGCGAGTGCGGCGTAACAAACCGTCTCGCCAAGACAGCCTCGAACGCCCTGACCGACATCGTCACCATCCTCCTCGGCATGACCGTCGGCGCATCGACCCAGGCTTCGCAGTTCCTGACACCGCAGACAATCTTCATCTTCTTCCTCGGCTTCATGGCCTTCGTCATCGC
>CALZQD010000113.1 GCA_945828175.1 uncultured Bacteroidales bacterium
TGGAGCGAGGGTTTCAACCCTCGCAGCCAATATGCTGTGACCATAGCTATTAATGCGCCGGCCTCGAGCTCGAGGCCGAATCATCAAATTTGTCTTCGTGGCGGCTGCTTGCAGCCGTGTGGAGCGAGGGTTTCAACCCTCGCAGCCAATGCGCTGTGACCTAAGCTATTAATGTGCGGCCTCGAGCTCGAGGCCGTATGGAGCGAGGGTTTCAACCCTCGCAGCCAACCCTGAGCAAGCGCATCGAGGACGGCATCATCATCAACTATGAGCCCAAGTCAAATTCCGCAGTTTACTTTGTGGCAGTGCGCAACGAAAACGACTCGATCAAACTACATGGCACAAAGATATTCTTCAACCCCGACAGAGTCATATTCGACAAAGCGAAAGTGGGGGCAAATCTCAAACCCATGGGCGACATCGAAATCCTGACTGACCGATTCAACAAGAACGAAGCCCGTCTCATTGCTCTTGCCAACGACAAGCAGGCCCGCAAGCAGGCCAAGAAATATCTCTCGCAGACTAAAAACAGAAAGATGCCGGCGAGCGTTTATAATGACTACAAATCGTTTGTCGACATCGCGAATGCCTGGATTGAGCTTATCACTATCCAGAAAGAGTATCTCCCTGCAGAATAAGGGCGCGGCCGCGAGGCGGAATTGGTCATTTTGGCGCTGAAAAATATGCTAATTAGCATTTTTTTGCTGTTTAGTCGACCTTTCTACCAATAGAATAGCAGAATTGGCGATTTTAGACAATGTAATTTTTGCTAACTTTGCATCGCTTAACTACATAGCGAAAACATTATAATATCAAACAACCATAGTAAAGTAGAGATTATGAAACTCAAAGCGCTTAAAATCACAGCTCTGTCGTTTCTCGCAGTCGCACCGGCCCTTCTGAGCTCTTGCGGTGAAAAACAGCAGGCAGTTCAAGCAGGAGCTCCCGAGATTGCAGTCGTAACCGTCAATCCGACGCAAAGCGAGCTCAACAGCACATACCCCGCAACGATCAAGGGTAAAACCGATATCGCCATCCGTCCGCAGGTGACAGGCTTTATCACCAAGGTACACGTCGACGAAGGCCAGGCCGTCAAGAAAGGCCAGGTGCTCTTCACGCTCGACCAGGTGCAGTTCCAGGCCGCCGTCGACCAGGCCGTGGCCGCCGTCGCAGCCGCCAAGACAGCCGTGGCCACCGCCCAGCTCACCGAGCAGAACAAGCGCATGCTTCTCGACAAGAACATCATCAGCGAATATGAGTGGCAGATGGCCGCCAACTCGCTGTCGCAGGCCAAGGCCCAGCTCACACAGGCTCAGGCCGCTCTGACCACTGCGCGCAAGAACCTCGCCTACACAGTAGTCACATCGCCCAGCGACGGCGTCGTCGGCACGATACCCAACCGCGAAGGCTCTCTCGCATCGCCCTCGTCGGCCCAGCCTCTGACAACCGTCAGCGACAACTCGCAGGTCTACGCCTACTTCTCGCTCACCGAGAAAGACATCCTCGACATCACCCGGGGCGGCAAAGCCTCGCTGGCAACCGAGATCGACAAGATGCCCGAGGTATCGCTCATCCTCGCCAACGGCGAAGTCTATCCCCTCAAGGGTAAGGTAGCCACCGTATCGGGCGTCATCGACGGCTCGACAGGCGCCGCCAGCGTCCGCGCTCTCTTCAACAACCCCGACAAGATGCTCCGCAGCGGCAACACCGGCACAATCAGCATCCCGCAGCAGAACGAGGCCGCCCTCGTGATTCCCCAGAAGGCCACCTTCGAGATCCAGGACCTCAAATATGTCTACACCGTCAACGACTCTAACATCACCAAGACGACGCCCATCAAGATCTTGCCCAACAACGACGGCAAGAACTACGTCGTCACCGAAGGCCTCAAGCCCGGCGACCGCGTCGTCGTCGAAGGCGTCGGCACAGTCGTACGCGACCGCATGGCCATCACACCCAAAGAACAGGCAGCCGCCGCTCCCGTAGCCCAGTAAGGCCCGCCCGGCACCGCTCAATTTATATTTCAATCAACTTCCAACTATTTGAAGAGAAATGAAATTAGACACCTTTATTAACCGCCCGGTGCTATCGACGGTTATATCGATTTTCATCGTGCTGTTGGGTCTCATCGGCCTGACGGCTCTACCGATTACGCAATATCCCGACCTGGCGCCCCCAACGATTTCGGTTAGCACGACCTACAACGGCGCTAACGCTCAGGCCGTGCTCAACTCGGTGATCGCCCCTCTCGAGGAGTCGATCAACGGCGCCCAGGGCATGACCTATATGGAGTCGACCGCCACCAACACCGGCTCGGCCACCATCAACGTTTACTTCGAGCAGGGCTTCGACCCCGACATGGCCGCCGTCGACGTGCAGAACCGTGTGTCGGCCGCCGCAAACCTGCTGCCTTCTGAGGTCAACCAGGTAGGTATCCAAACGCGTAAGCGCCAGACCTCGATGCTCGTCGGCGTCGCCCTCGTCGACACGATGCACATCTACACGCCCGAGTTCCTCGACAACTATATGAAGATCAACGTCATCCCCGAGCTGCAGCGTGTGCAGGGCGTAGGTGACGTGATGGCCTTCGGCGCCGACTACTCGATGCGTATCTGGCTCAAGCCCGACGTCATGGCCCAGTATCACCTGATGCCTACCGACATCTCTGCCGCCCTCAAAGAGCAGAACGTCGAGGCCGCTCCAGGCGCCTTCGGCGAGCAGGGCGACCAGTCGTTCCAGTATATCATGCGCTACCGCGGCCGTCTGACGACGCCCGAGCAGTTCGGCGACATCGTCGTGCGCACGGGTCAGAACGGCGAGGTGCTCTACCTCAAGGACGTGGCCGACATCGAGCTCGGCCGTGTGACCTACGGCTTCTCGAACAAACTCAACGGCGACGCCTCGTCGATGGCGATGGTGTTCCAGTCGCCGGGATCTAACGCAACCGCCGTCATCGAGAGCTGTCTGACGCTTGTCGACAAGCTGCGTCCCGACCTGCCCCAGGGCCTTGAGTTCGTCATCCCGCTCAACAACAACGACTTCCTTTATGCGTCGATTGAAAACGTCATCCACACCCTCATCGAGGCGTTTATCCTCGTGTTCTTCGTGGTCTACGTCTTCCTTCAGGACTTCCGCTCGACGCTCATCCCGGCCATCGCGATTCCAGTGGCCCTTATCGGCACATTCTTCGTGCTCAACCTCATCGGCTTCTCGCTGAACCTCATCACGCTGTCGGCACTCGTGCTTGCCATCGCGATTGTGGTCGACGATGCGATTGTGGTGGTCGAGGCGGTCCACGCCAAGCTCGACGCCGGCTACAAGTCGGCCCGGCGCGCCTCGATCGACGCCATGAACGAAATCGCCGGCGCCCTTATCTCGATTACACTGGTCATGATGCTCGTGTTCATCCCAGTGTCATTCATGCCCGGCACTTCAGGCAAGTTCTATCAGCAGTTCGGTATCTCGATGGCCGTGGCTATCGCCTTCTCGGCCGTCAACGCGCTGACGCTGTCGCCGGCCCTCTGCGCCCTCTTCCTCAAACCTCACCCCGACTCGACTCTCAAAGAGCGCATGGGCGAGGCCTACAAGGCTACGGGCGAGGCTCTCAAAGCTCAGTATGGCCGCCGTCTCAAACTCGACCTGCCGCCCGTCGTGACACTCGTCGGCCTCGTCGCCACCATCACCTTCATGGTGCTCGGCTGGTATGGCTTCAGCAACGTAGCTCTCAGCTGCTTCGCCTGGGCCGTCGCCATCATCACCGTGCTCGGCCTCTTCAGCAAGCGCTTCCACAAAGCCTTCGAGCATGGCTTCGGCGCGCTGCTCGCCAAATATAAGAAAGCCGCAAGTTTCTTCGCAGCCCACAAGATCACATCGTTCTCAATCGTCGTGGTCTCGATCGCCGTGCTCGTCTTCCTCATGAAGATAACCCCGACGGCCCTCGTGCCCAACGAAGACACCGGCATGATCTTCGCCATGGTCGACATGCCCGCCGGCACCTCTCAGGAGCGCACCGGCAAGCTCCTCGACCAGGTCGACTCGCTCATCGCAACCGTCCCAGGCGTGCAGTACAGCCAGATGATCAACGGCTATAGTTTCATCGCCGGTCAGGGCCCGACATACGGCGCCTTCCTCATCAAGCTCAAAGACTGGTCGGAGCGCGACAAGTCGCAGAGCTCCGAGGCCATCATCCAGCAGCTCTACGGCCTGACGGGCCGCTACATCAAGGACGGCCGCGTGATGATCTTCGCGCCGCCTATGATCACGGGCTACTCGGCCACCAACGGCTTCGAGATGAAAATGCAGGACCGCACCGGCGGCGACATCAACAAATTCTTCTCTGTCGTCCAGGGCTTCCTCGCCCAGCTCAACGCCCGCCCGGAGATTCAGATGGCCTACACGACCTTCAACCCGAGCTTCCCGCAGTATATGATCGACATCGACGCCGCCAAGGCCAAGCAGGCCGGCATCAGCCCGACAACTCTTCTGAGCACACTCCAGGGCTACTATGGCGGCATGTATGTGTCGCACTTCCACCGATTCGGCAACATCTACCGCGTCATGATGCAGGCTGCGCCCAAGGCCCGCGTCAACCTCGAGACCCTCAACAGCATCAAGGTGCGCAACGGCTCTGAGATGGCCCCCATCTCGAACTTCGTCAAGCTCACCCGCGTCTATGGTCCCGACCTTATGAACCGCTTCAACATGTTCACCTCGATCTCAGTCACGGGCCAGCCCGCACCGGGCTACTCGTCGGGCGAGGCCATCGCCGCCATCGAGGAAGTTGCCGCCCAGACCCTGCCTCAGGGCTACGGCTACGAATATGCGGGCATGACGCGTGAGGAGGCCGGCTCGGGCGGCAACACCACGGCCGTCATCTTCGGTCTCTGTCTGCTCTTCGTCTACCTGCTTCTGTCGGCCCAGTATGAGAGCTACCTGCTGCCGTTCGCCGTCATCCTGTCGGTGCCCTTCGGTCTTGCAGGCGCCTTCATCTTCGCCAAGATCTTCGACATCTCGAACAACATCTACCTGCAGATCGCGCTCATCATGCTTATCGGTCTTCTGGCTAAAAACGCCATCCTCATCGTCGAGTTTGCCCTCGACCGCCGCAAGACCGGCATGAGCGTCTTCAACGCCGCCATCGCCGGCGCCGCAGCCCGTCTGCGTCCTATCCTCATGACCTCGCTGGCAATGGTCATCGGTCTTCTGCCTATGATGTTTGCCAACGGCGTCGGCGCCAACGGCAACCGCGCCCTCGGCTCGGGCTCTGTAGGCGGCATGCTCATCGGCATGATACTCCAGATTTTCATCGTGCCCGCGCTGTTTGTCGTCTTCCAGCTCATCCAGGAGAAATTCAAGCCCATCGAATGGAAAGACGAAGAAGTCGGCGGCAATATCGAAAACGAAATCGAGCAGTATACCAAATAATCAATCCAAGACAATGAAACTCAACAGCATAATCCGTGTTGCAGCAGTCGTGGCCGTCACCCTCGGCCTCGGCAGCTGTAACATCTACAAGAAATATCAGACACCCGAGACGACGGCTCTGACCAAGGCCTACAAAGAGGCCCGTCAGGCGCCCGTCGACAGCGCGGCCTTCGGCAACCTGCTTTGGGAGGACGTCTTCACCGACCCGATGCTCGCCGACCTCATCAACCGCGCCCTGGTCAACAACAAAGACCTGCGCAACGCCAAGCTCAACGTCGACATCGCCCACGCACAGCTCAAAGGCGCGCGTCTGAGCTACCTGCCGTCGATAGCGCTCGGCCCCAACGGCGCCGGCGCCTCATATGCCGGCAGCAAGCTGTCGTGGACCTATCAGCTGCCCGCCCAGGCAAGCTGGGAAATCGACATCTTCGGCAAGATTCTCAACAGCAAGCGCGGCGCCCAGGCACAGCTCTATAAGCTGTCTCTTATACACATCTCCGAGCCCACGAGAC
>CALZQD010000114.1 GCA_945828175.1 uncultured Bacteroidales bacterium
ATACGAGATAGAAGGCGTCGGTCTCGACGGTAATGACGCGGCCTTCGTGGTCGTGAGCCTTGACGCCTATGCCTTTGGTGACGTTTCTGACCTCGCGGCGGGTGTAGACGGCTGTGCCTGAGTAGCCTTTGCGCTCGGCGTAGTTCCAGAACGACTGATAGCCGTCGTAGTTTATTTCGGGTACGTCGGGGTTTAGTTTTGTCTCCTGCAGACACACGAAGTCGGCGTCGAAGCCGGCGAATATTTCGGCAAATCCCTTGCCGCAAACAGCCCTCAGGCCGTTGACATTCCAAGATACGAGTTTCATATCTGTTTAACGTTAAATTAACGCCTATATTGCGATAATTAGTCGATTCTTACGGCTCGATTTATTAATTTTGTGGAATCAAATGGCAGAATTAATGACAGATTCAGATAAATCGCAGATTTTGCTCCGCAAAGTCGAGGAGGCGGTCGGGCGTTATGGTTTGCTCGACCGCAGCAGGCCTGTGCTCGTGGCTGTCAGCGGTGGCGCCGATTCGGTGGCCCTGTTGGCCGCGCTCTGCGAGCTTGGCTACAACTGCGTCGCGGCGCACTGCAATTTCCATCTCCGCGGCGATGAATCGACCCGCGACATGCGTTTCGTCGAAAGGCTCTGCGAGCGCCTCGGCATCGACCTGTCTGTCACTCACTTCGACGTCGCCGGGCGTATGGCCGAGACGGGCGAATCGGTCGAGATGGCCTGCCGCTCGCTGCGCTACGAGCGCTTCGACAAGCTACTCGACACCTTCGGTGCGCAGGCCGTAGCTGTCGGCCATCACTGCGAGGACAGTGTCGAGACCTTCATGCTTAACCTTTTGCGCTCGACTGGCATCGCCGGTCTCTGCGGCATCAGATACCGCAACGGCATCGTCGTGCGTCCGCTGCTCGACTCCACCAAGCAGGAGATTCTCGACTATCTCGCGGCCCGCGGCCTCGATTATGTCACCGACAGCTCAAATCTGTCGAACGACTACCGCCGCAACCGTCTGCGCAACGTCGTTTTGCCCGCTCTCGAAGAACAGTTTCCCGGTTCCGGAAAAGCCATTCTCAAGACCATTGCCAATCTCAACGACAACCGCCTCGTCTACGACAGGGCCGTCGCCGCCTATGCCGCTCATTGCCGCGCCGCCAACGGCGTAATCGACCTAGTCAAGCTCCGCGATGAAGCTGCCGACGCCGCGCCGGTCGTGCTTTATGAGCTCGTGCGCCGCGCGGGACTATCGCGCAGTCAGGCTGACGACATCATGGCCGCGCCCATGCGCTCGGGGCTCGTTTTCGAGGGTGACGACGGCGGCTATGAGCTCGACCGCGGACGACTGACGCCTGTCGGACCGGTGTCGGGCGATTTCAGCGGTGAGTATGAGGTCAATCTAGCCCGTGACATCCTCAAGCCTGTGAATATTGTTGTTACCAAGGGCGATGTGGCCTCGTTCCGTCCTGTCGCCGACCCGCGTGTCGCCTATCTCGACGCTGCGGCTCTCGAAGGCGGCCATCGGTGGACTCTCCGCCATTACCGCCGCGGCGACCGTCTCGAGCCTTTCGGCATGAAGGGGTCGAAGCTCGTCAGCGATATCTTCAACGACGCCAAGCTGTCGGCCTCGCAGAAGCGTGCCGTGTGGCTGCTCGTCTGCGACGGCGTCATCGTCTGGGTCGTCGGTCTGAGGGCTTCAAGCCAATTCATCGTCACGCCCGAGACAAAGCGCTACATACGTCTTGAATTGCGTCAAATCTGACTTAGGCGGCTGTGCAGCCGTTCGACAAATTCGCCGCTTTTAAGCCCCCAGCGCGGCGAAATCAGCATGTCGCCGGGCGACTGCGACACAAAGCGCTCGATGGAGATGTCGCTACGCAAATGCTTTATTATCTTGCAGCACAGGTCGATATATCGCTCGACAGTCATGGTCTCGACGCTTTCGCGCCCGGCGGCGATGTCGGCTGCGAGGCGTGTGCCTCTGACGACCTGCAGCTGGTGGAATTTGACCGTGTCGACAGGCAATTCCGACACCCGGTCGACAGTCGTGAGCATCATCTTTTCGGTCTCGCCTGGCAGACCCATGATGAGGTGCAGCCCGACCGGGATTCCAGCGGCGGCCGTGCGTCTGACGGCGTAGACGGTATCTTGCCACAGATGGCAGCGGTTGATGCGCCGCAGGGTAGGGTCGTGACTGCTCTCGGCGCCGTATTCGACGATGACGGGCGTGCGGCGATTGATTTCGGCGAGTTCGCCGAGCAGGCTGTCGGGCATGCAGTCGGGGCGCGTCGCGATAATAAGTCCGACGACGTCATCGGTCTCCAGCGCCTCGCGGTAAAGCGCCAAAGCTTTGTCGGCAGGACCGTAAGTATTTGTGTGCGACTGAAAATAGGCGAGATATTTCATCGCCGGATATTTGCGGCTGAAAAATCTCTTGCCTTCCTCGAGCTGTTCCCTTATCGACTTGCCCTTGCCCTCCAACGGGCTGAACGAACGGTTGTTGCAGTAGACGCAGCCGCCGTGGCCGAGCGTGCCGTCGCGGTTGGGGCAAGTGAAGCCGGCGTCGACGGGCAGTTTCTGGACCTTACCCTCGAAGCGTTCGCCGAGGAAGTCGGCATAGTCGCGGTAGTATGGATTCATCAGAGTCTCGAACTGCGGTTGGCGAGCAGTGCGTCGAACATCACCATTGAAGCCATGGCCTCGACGATGGGCACGGCGCGCGGCAGCACGCATGGGTCGTGGCGCCCGCGTGCTCTCAGCGTACATTCTTCGCCTTTGTCGTTGACGGTCAGCACGTCCTGCAGCAGCGTCGCCACGGGCTTGAATGCGACGCGGAAGACGATGTCGCTGCCGTTTGATATGCCGCCCTGGATGCCGCCCGAGTGGTTGGTCGCGGTCTTTATTGAGCCGTCGGCGTCGGTGACGAAGCGGTCGAGCATCTCGCTGCCGCGGCGGCAGGCGCCGTCGAAGCCCATGCCGTACTCAAAGCCATGGGCTGCGTTTATCGACATCATCGCCGAGGCGAGCATGGCCTGTAGTTTGCCGAAAACAGGCTCGCCAAGGCCTGCCGGCGCGCCGCTGATGACGCCCGTGATGATGCCGCCGATGCTGTCGCCCTCGCTTCTCACCTCGCGGATAAGGCGCTCCATTTCGGCTGCCGTCTTCGCGTCGGGGCAGCGCACGGCGTTGTCATAGACTTTGCCGAGGTCGAGCTTCGAGGGGTCGGCGTCGAGCCTGATATCGCCCACGGCCGAGGTGTAAGCCCTGATCGTGATGCCTTCTGTCGCGAGAGCCTGGGCTGCGAGCGAGCCGGCGACGATTCGTGCCGCAGTCTCGCGGGCCGACGCGCGTCCGCCGCCGCGATGGTCGCGCAGGCCGTATTTGGCCGTGTAGGTGAAGTCGGCGTGCGACGGGCGGTAGACGTGGCGCAGGTTTTCGTAGTCGTTGCTGTGCATGTCGCTGTTGGCGATGGTGAAGCCTATGGGTGTACCGAGGGTCTTGCCTTCGTAGATTCCCGACAGGAAGGTGACTGCGTCGCTTTCGTTGCGTGCCGTGACGAGCTCCGACTGGCCGGGGCGACGGCGTTTGAGATCGCGGTCTATGGCTTCGAAGTCGACTGTCAGACCGGCCGGCATGCCGTCGATGACGCCGCCTATCGCTCCTCCGTGGCTTTCGCCGAATGAGGTCAGCCTGTATATGTTGCCGAAAGTATTCATTGCTCTGCGTCGTTTTGAGTGTCGTCTTTGATGAGGTCGGCGACTGTCGCGCCGACAAATTTAATCAGCTCCTCGGGCTTGATTTTTATCTGCAGACCCCTGACTCCGGCGCTGACATAGATGATGTCGTGGTCGAGCGCCGTCGCGTTGAAGTAGGTCGGCAGCGGCTTCTTCATGCCTATGGGCGAGCATCCGCCGCGTATATAGCCCGTGCGGGGCAGCAGTTCTTTCATCGCTATCATCTCGGCCTTCTTGTTGCCCGAGACGCGGGCGGCTTTTTTGAGGTCGACCTCGCAGTCGCCGGGTATGACGCAGACAAAGAGTCCGTTTTTGTCGCCCGTGAGCACGAGGGTCTTGAACACCGTCGCTATATCTTCGCCGAGTTCCTCGGCCACATGCGTGGCGGCGAGGTCATTCTCGTCGAAATTATAGGGAATGAGCTCATATTTTATTTTGGCGCGGTCTAAAAGCCTCGCCGCATTCGTTTTCTGAATTCCTGACATATCTGTTTTCAATGCTTGAGATAATGCAACACTACTGTCCACTAAAAATGGAGGGGGTTAAAAATTAAATAAATTCGGTTCACTTGAATCACAGAGAACATTGACATTTTTGAAATTCGATTTGTCGAAGAGGTCTCGCAGACTGGTTTTGTCCGTAAGCGAGATGCCAAGAATCTGAAGGACTTCGTAGATGCTTCGCTCCAGCCTCATATCATGCTGCGCTATTGCCACAAGACAGTAAGTAATTATGGCACAATAGATTTGGATGCGTACTGCATTCTCCGACGTTCCCCAGAACTTTTTGATGCGCAGGTGCTGCTTGATCCATTTGAAGAACAGTTCCACGCTCCACCGGTTGCGGTAGAGTTCGGCAATTGTCTCGGCAGAGGCGGTCAGGTTGTTGGTCAGGAAGATGTATCTGGTACCATCCTCCGGGTCAATACATACCACTTTTCGCAGTTTCTCGGGGTAATCCTTCGCGCTTTTATAAACCGTGAAGTAGCCGACGGAATCAGAGATTACGTTCGCCGGAAGTCTCCGTTTCCAAGTCACAGGCTTGAACCTGACATTGGTTTTGGCCCTGACGACGAAGAACGCGCCAATGCGGTGGATTGTGTAGAGATTGCCGTAATCGTTGTAGCCCCGGTCGAAGATATAATGGGCACCGTTCTCATACGGGATCTCCGGCATAGCCTTTGAATCATGGACCTTAGCCTCGGTAATATGCACGAAAGCAGGAACTTGCGCTTCCACGTCATAAAGTGTGTGCATCTTGATCCCACCCTTATGCTTGCGGAACTTCGCCCACTCGAACACCGACAGACAGAGGTCAATCGTGGTTGAATCAAAGGCGTAGACATGACCGTCAAGTTCGAAGATTTTCTGTATCCGTCGCCTTCGGGCCTCGGCTATCATGAAGAAGGCGAACTCCTCAAAGATGCGGTAATCCCGCTGCTCGTTGGCTTTGCTAAGATTGCTCCGGGTCACGGATTTTCCGATTCCGAGGTGATAGACCTTGCCGGCATGAGCTTCCAGCGCAACAATGAGATCACGAAGGCTCTCCCGATTCGATAGCTGTCCGAACATCATCGTAAGTAGTTGATTCCAACAAGTATAACTCTTCACATACTTGTCGCCATCATACTTCTTTACAATGCGGAGAAACTTAAAATTGTCAAGAAAGCTGACTAATTGGGCGAAAACGTATTTGTCTTTATTCATAACAGTCTGATTCAGACTGCAAAAGTAATTTCAAATCGTTGCGCACCAAAAAAACTTATAACAAATTGAATTTCAATAATTTCAAAGTACTCTTATGATTTTTTTAGTGGACACTAATGATAATGCAAAGATAATAAAATTCCCCATAGCATTGTTCAAAACGGCAAATCATTGTGCCGTTTCAAAAAATTCGTACATTTGAGGGTTAGTAAACGCGGCTTCGTGTGTCTTATAGGTGTATGACGAAAAGAAACGACATAGAAGTGATTTTCAAGGCCCATTACAGCCGGCTCAGGCGCCTCGCTCTCGCGATTGTCCGCGACGACGAGGTTGCCCGCGACATCGTCGTTTATTTTACGTGCAATCAAGTGGACGAAGCAGTGAAGTAGAGCCGTAAGGGTGATTGCCGCATTTTTCGCTTGCTAAAAATAGGAGGAACACGAAGTGCACACTTGCCCTTGCAGCCTGAACATCGTCCTAACTTTGCACAGTTAAAAT
>CALZQD010000115.1 GCA_945828175.1 uncultured Bacteroidales bacterium
TTCGCTCGTCCTCGAGCTCGTCGAGGCCCGCCATCCTGTCATCGAGAAAGAGCTGCCGCCCGGCGAGCCCTATATCTCGAACAGCGTCACCCTCAACAACGAGTCGACCCAGATAATGATGATCACCGGCCCCAACATGTCAGGTAAATCGGCCCTGCTGCGCCAGACGGCCCTTAACGTCATCCTCGCCCAGATCGGCAGCTTCGTCGCCGCCGAAAGCGCCCATATCGGCATCGTCGACAAGATTTTCACCCGCGTCGGCGCCAGCGACAACATCTCGCTCGGCGAATCGACCTTCATGGTCGAGATGAACGAGGCAGCCTCGATTCTCAACAACATGAGCCGCCGCTCGCTCATCCTCTTCGACGAGCTCGGCCGCGGCACATCGACCTACGACGGCATCTCTATCGCCTGGGCCATCGTCGAGCACATCCACCAGACCGACGGGCTGCATCCCAAGACCCTCTTCGCCACCCACTACCACGAACTCAACGAAATGGAGGCCATCTACGGCCGTATCGCCAACTACAACGTCTCTGTCAAGGAGATCGACGGCAAGGTCGTCTTCCTGCGCAAGCTCGCCCGCGGAGGCAGCGAGCACAGCTTCGGCATCCACGTCGCCAAGCTCGCCGGCATGCCCCGCAGCATCGTCAAGCGCGCCACAGCCGTACTCGAGAAGCTCGAGTCGGGACGCGACCGCGACGAGGCCGCCAAAAACCTCGGCGCCCTCACCGAATCGACCGGCGGCATGCAGCTATCATTCTTCCAGCTCGACGACCCCGTCCTCGCCCAGGTCCGCGACGAAATCATCGGCACCGACATCAACAACCTCACCCCCCTCGAAGCGCTCACCAAACTCAACGACATCAAAAAAATCCTCACAGGGAAGTAAAGTTAAGAACAAAAAGACACAAGTCATAAGGAACATAAGATTCTTGGCTAATCCGCTGAACCGTAGGGACGCACGGCTCGTGCGTCCAAATTTCGCTTATAGAAATTCGGCGTTTTGCAAACATAAATGCACCCTACCCGCGCAGGCCGGAGCTTACAGCTCCTCGGCCTACGCAGCCACCAGTAAAATCAACGTCCTGCCGGACGTCGTTTCTTATGTTCTTATGTCCTTATTTCCTTATGTTTATCCCACCCGCACGATTGTGCATTGTGAATTGTGAATTGTGCATCGCCTCAGGCTGAAACTTGCACGGGAATGCCGGTTTCGGCAGTGATGCGGGCGGCGATAGCGTCGAGCTCCTCGCGCGTGATATGCACGAGCGAGCGCTCAGGCGTCGGACGGTCGATGGTATAGAGCATTATCTCACGCGGACCGATGCGTCGGTAGGCCTCGATGAGCGCCGACACCTCCTCGGGCGTCGAATTGTCGACCGTGCGGCCATCGTGGCTGCCGCGCGTAATCATCGTCTGCACGATAGCCTTGTCACCGAATGCTGCTATCCGGTCAATCACCTTTGCCGCCGTAAACGACGGCGACGACGGGCGGTCGAGCAGCGCTATAGTCGCGTCTACGGCGCTGTCGAGCTTCAGGATATTGTTGTCGACGCGTCGCAGCGCCTCCACGACGTCAGGCCTGTGTAACTGCGTAGAATTGGCCAGCACGCTTATCTTAACCTCGGGATAATACTTATCGCGCAGCGCTATCGTGTCGTCGATGATGCCCGCGAAATCGGGGTGCAGCGTCGGCTCGCCGTTGCCCGAAAACGTTATTACGTCGAGGCGCTCGCCCTTGGCGCTCATATCCTTGAGCCGTGCCTCGAGCTTCTCGCAGACATAGGCGCGCGTGGGGAGTCCTGTCTTGCCCGGACCCTGCGCGTTATAGCCGGCCTCGCAGTAGAGGCAGTCGAACGAACATACTTTGCCGTCGACGGGCGACAGGTTGACACCCAGCGACGTGCCGAGGCGGCGCGAATGAATCGGGCCGAAGATAGTTTCGTGGAAGAGTACTGTCTGCATGATTATAATTTGCGTGTGAAAATCGTTGTCAATGATGATGTTGCCACGGCGATTACGACGATGGCGCCGAAGACAGCCACGACGTCGAGGCCGCTGACAGCCACCGGATAAGTCGTTATAGTCAGCGTCGACGGGTCGCCGTTGAGCTTTATCAGGCCGAAATGCTGCTGCGCAAGCGATAGTAGCAGGCCGAGGATGATGCCGACAGCGCCGCCCGCAAGGGTTATCAACAGGCCCTCATAGCGGAATATCGAACGAATCTGCGAGCGCTGTGCGCCGAGAGCCCGCAGCGTCTTCATATCGTCGCGCTTCTCGATGACCAGCAGCGACAGCGTCGAGATGATGTTGAACGAGGCTATTATAAGTATGAAACAGAGCATCAGGAAGGTGACCCACTTCTCGATGGAAATCATCTTCATTGCGCTGCCCTGCTGAGCGCTGCGTGTGAGTACCCTGACGCCGTCGCCCAAGGCTGCCGTGATGGCCGCCGACACCTCGGCTACCGACGCTCCCGGCGCAAGACGCACCTCTACAGCCGTAGCCTCGCGGTCGTAGTCGAGCAGCTGACGCGCGCGCTTGAGCGGGATGATTATACGGTCGTTGTCGATGTCGGCCTGATCGATCTGCGTCACGCCCGTGACCGTCAGCCTCGTGCCGCGGAAGGCCGCCATCGGGTTCGCCGGATTGATGCGCCCCTGACGTCGCGGCACATATACATCAGCCACCGCCAACGGCGACGGACGCAGCCCCGTGCGGTTGGCCACGCCCACTGCAATCTGCATCGCGCCGGCCGTGTCGAGAGCCTCGGTGTAAATGCCGTCGATGATGATGCTGTCGACCGACACGATGTCGCGGTAGTTGTCGCCCACACCCTTGAAAATCACCGGCATCTGGCTGTTGCCTGCCACGATGAGCCCGCGCTCCTCAACCGACGGCATCGCCGCCGCCACGCCCGCCAAGCGACTGATCACAGCCGCCGCGCTGTCGCCGTCGGCTATCGTCTTGCCCTTGGCCGCAACGACCTTCAGGTCAGGGTCGACCTTCGACAGATGCGACGCCGACAGCTCCGTGAAGCCATTGAACACCGACAGCACAATCATAATCGCCATCGACGCCACCGCCACCCCCGCCAGCGAGATGGCCGAGATGACATTGACAGCATTGTGCGACTTCTTCGAAAAGAGGTACCTTAGGGCGATTCTGAAGGCTAACAAGGCTCCTGACTGACGTTAAACTGAGTGTTGTACGGGCGTATTATTTGCTGAGAAGCGAATCGATGTTCTCGATATAGTCGAGCGAGTCGTCGAGATAGAAGTGCAGCTCGGGCGTCTTGCGCAGCTGAAAGCGCACAATCTGAGCCAACTCATAGCGTATCGTCTTCGCACTCTTGTTGATGCTCTCAATCATCTCCGGACCCTTGTCAGAGGGGAACACCGAGAGATAAGCCTTAGCAATCGAGAGGTCGGGCGACACCCTCACCGAGCTCACCGACACGATGACCCCGTGGGTCTTCGCCGTCTGGCGGCGGAAAATCTCACTCAACTCCTTCTGTATCAAACGGGCAATCTTAGCCTGACGTGTTGTTTCCATAAAATTCGTGTTTCAATGTTAGCGTATATCCATATAACGCTTAATCCACTGCAAAAGTAATCAAAATTAGTCAGATTTCACAAAATTGTGAGACCGGTTGCATCCGGTCAGAGGGTTTTGGAGAGGTGGTGGCGGAGGGGGAGGTCGTAGTATTTTAATAGGAGGCGGGCGAGGAGGATGGCGGCGAGGCAGATGGCGAGGGCGATGGGCCAGGTCTGGGCGAAGGTGAGGTGGTGGCTCCAGATGTAGGCGTAGAAGAGGTACATCATTGGGTAATGGATGATGTAGACGGGATAGGAGATGCTGCCGAGGAAGCGGCAGGCTTTGTCGGAGATGCCGCTGCCGTTGGGGGTGGAGGCGCCGAGGTAGACGATGACAGGGAAGAGGGCGAGGGTGCAGATGATTTCGTAGCAGGCGTTGGCGATGGATTTGTCGCCGTCGGCGCTGATGTAAGGCATAGCGAGGAGGATGATTATCAGCACTGAACAGAGGGCGAAGCCGTAGGAGCCGATGCTGAGGGGCTTGAAGCCGCGGGCCATAAGGAGCCCGGCTGAGAATGAGAAGGAGAGGCGAAGGAAGCCGCCGACGAAGCCATAGTCGCCTGCTGACCAGCCGAAGCCTGTATGATAGCTGCCGCTCATGTCAGCGAGGGTCCAGACGGCGAGCGCGATGCCTGATAGAATGGTGAAAATGGCCAGGCCGCGTCGACTGAGGCGGTGGAGCCACAGGGCGTAGCCGATGCTGCCGATATATTCGAAGAATAGCGACCAGCTGGGACCGTTGAGGGGAAACATCTCGCCGTTGCCGCGGACTTCGGGCATGGTGCCGGGAAGGGCGGGAAGCATGAAGAGGCCGAAGATGAACGAGAGGATGACGGCGGCGGTGCTGACGGCGATGCCGTCCCAGCGTTCGCAACCCTGGATGATGAAGGAGATGACGCCGAGGAGGACGCCGATGATGACCATGGGCTGCAGGCGTATGATGCGCCGGAGGATGAAGCGGCCGGGGGTCATGCCGCGCTTCCATCGGCCGTCGTAGGCGTGGCCGATGACAAAGCCCGAGAGAACGAAGAAGAAGTCGACGGCGAGATAGCCGTGGTTGAAGCGCTGGTCGACGGGTGAGGTGGCGAAGGCTTCGAAGACGTGATACCAGATGACGAGCAGGGCGGCGACGCCTCGCAGGCCGTCGAGTATCTCGTAGCGATGCCGCGACTCTTCATCCGCCGTGGTCATAGGAATATATCGAATAAGGCGGTGAAGCCTATGAGGATAGTCGTGGCCATGGCGGCGGCGATGATGACGGCACGCACGCGGATGGTGATGGTCATGTCGGGTATCAGCGATGAAAAGGTTTCGGGCATGGCCAGTGAGCGGCTGATGAGTTTCTGGTCGCTGTTGTCGATGTCGCGGCGTTTGATGAGGCGGGCGGCCAGGAGCCGGGCGAGGCGGTAGCAGATGAAGCCGTAGGCCGAGCCGATGGCGGCGCCGACGAGGATGTCGCCGGGATAATGGACGCCGAGATACATGCGCGAGTAGCTGTTGAGTATAGCCCAGGCGAAGATGACGAAGGAGAAGACGCGACGGCGGACGACAAGCGAGAGGAAGACAGCGAGGGCGAAGGAGTTGGCGGCGTGGCACGAGGGGAAGCCGTAGCGGCCGCCGCGGTAGCCGTCGACGACGGTGACGAATTCGCTGAGGGGGTTATTGAGGTTAGATGGGCGCAGGCGCTCGAAAATCGGACGGAGGACTGTGGCGCAAGTCTGGTCGGACAGAGCTATGGCGGCCACGAGCATGACGACGAAGACGCCGGCGCGCAGCGGATGATATTTCTTGAAGAAGAGCAGCAGGATGAGGGCATACATCGGCGCCCAGATGAAGCGGCCGGTGAAGAGCATCATGAAGCGGTCGAGAAAGGGGGTATGGAAGCTGTTGAAAAACAGCAGCAACTGTGAGTCGAGATTTATCAGTGTGTCAAGCATTATCAGAGGTCTGAGAGGTTATCGTAAATTTTCTGAAGGCAGACGCGGGCGCGGTGGAGAGTCCCGCGCGCGGTGGGGCCGGCGATGACGTCGGGTCGGTCGGCGTCGAGGTTATAGACGACGGTGTCGGTCGCATTCACCATGCCGACGGCATCGGTGTCGGTGAAGAAAGCGAAGTGAGGCGCGTCGCTGTCGAGGAGGTTTTTGCTGTAAATGAACTCGTCGTGAGGCAGGCCGCAGAGAGCCAGCACGGTGGCTGCGAGGTCGGTCTGCGAGCCGACGACGGGAATGCGCTCGCCGCGGCGACGGAGGGCACCGCCGGTGAAGATGAGGGGCACGGTGTGGCGCCTGTCTCTTATACACATCTGACGCTGCCGACGATATGCAGTGTGTA
>CALZQD010000116.1 GCA_945828175.1 uncultured Bacteroidales bacterium
TGATGTCGGGGTAGGTCGCCTGGAGGATGTAGAGGGCGGGCAGGGTGAAGATGGCGCCGGCGACGATGACGCCCGAGCAGGCGCCGATAGACTGGATGATGACGTTCTGGCCGAGGGCGTTCTCTTTCTTGAGTGCTCCCGAGACGCCGACGGCGATGATGGCGATGGGGATTGCGGCTTCGAAGACCTGGCCGACCTTGAGTCCGAGGTAGGCGGCCGCGGCACTGAAGACGACGGCGAGGATGAGGCCGAGGGTGACAGAGTAGGGCGTCACTTCGGCGTAATCGCGGGCAGGGTGCATCACCGGGCGGTAGGTCTCGTCGGCGGCGAGCTCGCGGAAGGCGTTGTCGGGCATTTCGACGGGGTCGACGTCGGTAGCGGGCGGAACGGCTGCGGCGCGGTTAAGTTTCTGGGTTGAGTTCATTGAAATGTGATGGTGTTATTGTTGATGTTTATTTTGTCGGAATCTTAAGCCGCTGGCCGACATTGATCTTGTCGTTGCTGAGGTTGTTGGCGGCTTTGATGGCCTTGACGGTGACGCCGTAGCGCTTGGCTATCTTCGAGAGGCTCTCGCCGCTGCGCACCTTGTGGGTGACGGTCTTGGGCTTGGATGTCTGTTTCTTCTTGACCTCCTTGGGCTTGACTTTCTCTTTCTTTTCGACTACCGAGGCGCTGTCTTTAAGCTCGTCGACGACGTGATGGTCGGCAATCAGGCTGTCGCCGGGGATGCTGTCTGTCGGTGACGACGGCCGTCGAGTCGGGCACGGGAGGCTCGGGCGTGATGTAGCGGCGCTTGTAGGTGTTGATTTTGAGGCGCTGGCCTGTCTTGACACGTTTGCCGACCTTGTTGGCGCTGCGTATCGACGAGACGGTGACGCCATAGCGGCGGGCAATCGAGGCAAGGGTCTCGCCCTTTCTTACCTTATGGTATTTGACGGTCAGCTCGTCGACATATTCGCCCTTCGAGTCAGAGCCTGTGACGGTGCCGTCTGAGGGCTCGACGACGCTGCGGCGGGCATAGAAGGCGCTGTCGTGGTTGGCGATGGAGTCTTCGTTGGCGAGATAGGCATAGACCTGAAGCGAGGGCAGCACGAGCGAGTAGGGACGTATGTCGCCGGGAATGAGGTCTTTGCGATACTGGGGATTGAGCACCCTGATTTCCTCGACGGGGATGTTGAGCACGTCGGAAATCTGTTTGAAGTGGATGCGGCGGTTTATGTGAATCGTGTCGGTGACGATGGGACGGCGGGCGAGGACGGGCGAGATATTGTGCTTGTCGTAGTTGGTCATGACATAGTTGGCGGCGATGAAGGCCGGCACATATCCGCGGGTCTCGGCGGGGAGGAAGGGATAGATTTCCCAGAAGTCTTTTTTGCCGCCGCCGGCGCGACGGAGGGCCTTGTTGACGTTGCCCGGGCCGCAGTTGTAGGCGGCGATGGCGAGCGACCAGTCGCCGAAGGTGTTGTAGAGCTGCATGAGGTAGTCGGCGGCGGCCTCAGACGATTTGTAGGGGTCGCGGCGCTCGTCGACGAGCGAGCTTACCTCGAGGCCGAGGCCCGAGGCCGTCGGCATCATGAACTGCCACAGACCCGTGGCGCCGGCGCGAGAGACGGCGACGGGGTTGAGGGCCGACTCGATGACAGGCAGATACTTCAGCTCGAGGGGCATGCCGCGCTTGTCGAGCGCCTGCTCGAAGATGGGCAGATAGTAGAGGCTCATGCCGAGCATGTTTTCGACGAGCTGTTTCTTGCGGTCGGCATACATGTTGATAAAGCTCTTGACGACAGAGTTGAAGGGCATCTCGATCACGGTCGGGAGCCGGCCGAGCCGGTCGATGATGACGTCGTCGGGGGTGTCGACCGAAGCGCGCGAGTCGGCCTCGCGGTCGAGGACGGCGTAGTTGCGGAGATACCAGTTTTCCTGCATCTTCTTGATGTCGGTCTCGAAGCTTTCGGGATATATAATGGTATTGTCGTGGATCGAATCCTTTATTGTCAGGAGCGACTGGGCCGACGCGCCGAAGATGAAGGCCGAGGCGGCGGCTGCAGTCAGATATCGTTTGAAGTTGATTTGAAGCATATTGTTGGGTTAATGGAAGGGTGAGCGGGTTAGAAGGTCAGGGCCCATAGCAGGCCGAACGACGGCTTTGACCCTCGTCCGTCGCGGAAGACGGCCGGGGTGACGTCGATTGAGAGCTCGGGGGTGACGTCGAAGTGCGAGAGCGATGCGTCGACATAGGCGTCGACCATGGCGATGAGGTAGACGCCGACCATGCAGATGACGCAGAGGTCGCGGTTGCGGCGGTAGAAGTTCTTGCGCGAGCGCAGGAGGTTGGTCAGCCAGGTCTTGTCGAGGTCTTCCTCTTT
Organism: uncultured Bacteroidales bacterium; assembly: GCA_945828175.1. Taxonomy (GTDB): domain Bacteria; phylum Bacteroidota; class Bacteroidia; order Bacteroidales; family Muribaculaceae; genus CAG-873. The sequence continues at coordinate 2,367 of CALZQD010000116.1, forward strand.
GGTCGTGGGCGGGAAGAAGTCCATATATGACTTCGTCGAGGGGTCGGTGTCCATGATGTCGCGGTATGCCTTGGTGTAGTCAGAGAGCATACCGTTGTTCCACGAGGTCGCGTAGCCGAGGCCCATGAAGCCGCCGATGACGATAGGCAGCTTCCAGTAGCGCCGGTTGTAGATCTGGCCGAGGCCGGGGAAGAGGGCCGACATCCAAACGGCGCGCGAGGGGTCGGGGTTGAAGGTCGTCTCGCGTTCTTCCCAGACGTCGTAGGGGTTGTATTTGACAACCTTGACCGAGTCGGCGCTGACGACGTCGAGCGAGTCGCCGCGGGTCTCGAAGTCGAGGCCTTCGACGATGGCGTTTTTCTCTATCGGGGCGCCGACGGGGATGCTGTCGGGAAATTCGCTGCCGGGCTCATCGGCCGATGCCGAAGCGGCCACGCAGAGCATGGCGGCCAGCGCGGCAGAGCGCAGGCGGCGTATGATTGAGGGCGTTGTGATGATACTGATTGGCGTTGACGGCATTTTTAGTTGGGTGGATGACTATTGCTGTTTTAGAGTGTCGAAGAGCGTGATGAGCCGTTCGAGGTCGTCGTCGTTGTCGAAGGGGAAGGTTATCTTGCCTTTGCCCGATTTGTCGCAGGTAAACTTGACGTTGGTCTTGAAGGCTGTCGACAGATGCTTTTTGAGTATGTCGTAGTCGCCCGAGGTATATCGCGAGCTGTTGGGCTTGGGGGTGATGTCGGTCTTGGCGATGTCGCCGTTCTGATAGGCCTTGGCGAGTTCCTCGACGCGGCGCACCGAGAGGCCGTGACGCAGAGTGTCGTTGTAGAGCTTGAGCTGCAGCGAGGGGTCGGAGATTGTCAGCAGGGCGCGGGCGTGGCCCATGTCGACGCGTTTGTCGCGCAGGCCGAGCTGAACCTCGGCGGGCAGTTTGAGCAGGCGCAGGAAGTTGGCTATGGTGGCGCGTTTCTTGCCGATGCGCTCGCTCAGGCGTTCCTGGGTGAGGTTATACTGGTCGATGAGTTTCTTGAACGTCAGGGCGATTTCGATGGCGTTGAGGTCTTCACGCTGTATGTTCTCGATGAGGGCCATCTCGGTCAGTTCGACCTCGTTGGCGGTGCGGATATAGGCCGGGATAGTCTTGAGACCGGCTTTGAGGGCGGCGCGGTAACGGCGCTCGCCGGCGATAATCTGGTAGCTCTCGGGGCCGAGCTTGCGGAGCGAGATGGGCTGGATGACGCCGAGCTCGCGGATTGAGGCGGCGAGGTCGTCGAGGGCTTCCTCGTCGAAGGTCGTGCGCGGCTGTTCGGGGTTGGGGCTGATCATCGACAGGTCGATGTCGTTGATTGCCGACGAGCCTCTTGCGGGGACGTCGTCCATCGATATGAGAGAGCCGAGGCCGCGCCCCAGTGCGGTTCTTTTAGGTTGTGACATATCTATAGCTTATTGTGTTTTTTCTTTTATTTACCCTTGTGCTTGGCGATTATCTCCTTGGCGAGGAGTATGTGACTCGTGGCGCCGCGGCTCTCGGGGTCGTAGAGCAGGGCGGGCAGGCCGTGGCTCGGCGCCTCGCTCAGACGTATGTTGCGGGGAATGACGGTGTTGAAGACCATGTCGCCGAAGTAGCTCTTGAGCTCTTCATAGATCTGGTTGGCCAGGCGCAGGCGCGCGTCGTACATCGTCAGCAGGAAGCCCTCGATCTGTAGCGAGGGATTGAGGCGCGACTTGATGATGCGAATCGTGTTCATCAGCTTGCTGATGCCTTCGAGAGCGAAATATTCGGCCTGGACGGGTATGATGACCGAGTCGGCTGCCGTCAGGGCGTTGACGGTGATGAGGCCGAGCGAGGGCGAGCAGTCGATGATGATATAGTCGTAGTCGTCGCGGATGTCAGCGAGGAGTCTGGCGAGCACACGCTCGCGGTCGGGTTTGTTGATAAGCTCAAGCTCGGCGCCGGCGAGGTCGATGCGCGAGCCGACGAGGTCGAGCCCTTTGACGCAAGTTGCGACCTGCGAGCCTTTGACTGGATAGCCGTCGACGAGACATTCATAAATCGAAGAGCTCATTTCGCGGGGATCGATGCCATAGCCTGATGTGGCGTTGGCCTGCGGATCGGCGTCGATGATGAGCACCTTCTTGCCCTCGTTGGCCATCGAAGCCGCGAGGTTGATGGTGGTGGTGGTCTTGCCAACGCCGCCCTTCTGGTTTGCTATCGCTATAATTTTTCCCATGTAGTCAGATATTATATTGTAGATTTATCCAATGCAAAGTAACTTAAAATAATTTACATCTAAAAACATTGTTCCACGAAACTTGCGATTTTCGGCGGTTTTGTAGATAAATCCCGCCGAATGTCGATAACTATTTGCCCCGGCGGCTTGTTTTTGATAGACAGAGAGCGCGAATCCGCGCGATTTATGTTAAATTTGCACCTGAATATTAACAACCCGACTTTCACCCTCAATAATGAATACAGAAGATTTCAAACGCCGCCCGCTGATAATGATAACCAACGATGACAGTGTCAATGCCAAAGGTTTAACACATCTGATAGATTGCGCCGTCGAATTCGGCGATGTCATCGTCGTCGCTCCGGCGCATCCCCGTTCGGGCCAGTCGTCGGCGCTGACCGTCGGCGCCCCGCTGATGATCGACGAGAAGCCCGACTACAACGGCGCGCGCGTCTTTTCGGTTACCGGCACTCCGGTCGACTGCGTCAAGCTGGCTCTCTCGGCCATTGTTCCACGCAAGCCCGACCTGCTGCTCTCGGGCATCAACCACGGGTCGAACTCGGGCAACGCCATCACCTATTCGGGCACGATGGGTGCCGTCATCGAGGGCTGCACCGTCGGCATTCCCTCGGTTGGCTTCTCGCTGCTCCATCATTCGCTCAAGGCCGACTTCTCGATGTCGACGCCCTATGTCCGCGACATAATCGCCAAAGTCCTTGCCTACGGTCTGCCTAAAGACGTCTGTCTCAACGTCAATATTCCCGCCAAGGTCGAGCCCGTCGGCGTCAGGGTCTGCCGCGCCGCCCACGGCCACTGGACCGAGGAATACGCCCGCTATCTCGACCCCCACGGTCAGCCATTCTACTGGCTGACAGGCCGATTTGTCAACGAAGAACCCGACGCCACCGACACCGACGAATACTGGCTGGCCAAGAAATACGTCTCCGTCGTCCCCGTCACCCCCGACCAGACCTGCTTCCCCGTCCTCAAAGACTTCGCCCGCCGCTTCGACAGCAAAGAGTGAGGGCTTAGGTTATAGCTTTTTTGTAACAACGATGTCAATGTGCGTTTGACATCGGTTTGGTGAGAGTCGGTTCTGCAATAATCATTTTACGTCAGGGGGAGTAAACCATAAATCAGGGTTATCCATTTATCGGTCATTTGCCGGCGCTTTTATCATCGCTCTTCGGTCACTATGGAACCCCATAGCTCCCTCATCGCAATGATAAAATCACTCGACAACTGACCGCCCTGACGCAAACAATCATCACAGAACCGACTCTTTTAGCGCGGG
>CALZQD010000117.1 GCA_945828175.1 uncultured Bacteroidales bacterium
CGTAGAGGTGCCATGCGATATCCTCTCCCTCGCGTGACTCATCGGATGCGAGCCAGACGGTCTGGGCGTCGGCGGCGTTTTTCTTCAGTTCGGCGACGAGCTGGGTCTTGTCTTCGGGGATTTCGTAGATTGGCTTGAAGCCGTTGTCGATGTCTATGCTGAACTTTTTCTTCTGTAAATCACGGATATGACCGTAGCTCGACATGACTTTGTAGTCTTTGCCTAAGAATTTTTCTATTGTTTTTGCTTTTGCCGGAGATTCGACTATAACAAGATTTTTCAGCATAGTAGTAGAGTTTTTTATTTACGAGCGACAAAAGTAGAAAAAAAATTTCAATCGCCCGACACATTATAATATTTTTATATAATGTGTTCTACATGCCAAAAGTTTTACGTTATGGTCAGACGGTTCTTATAAGGCGACTTTTTTTGCTCTGCCGCCACGCACTTCGATGTAAAGGCCTGGTGATGCGGGCTTGTCGACAGGAAGACCTCTGAGGTCGTAATATCTGACTGACTCTTCGGGCGCAATCACAGGCTCGACGCCGAGGGTGCCGTCTTCGACGATGTTGGCGAACTCGCGCCAGTACTGATGCGCGCGGTAGTCATCGGCGCAGCCGAGGGGGACATGGAGTGTCACCGACGATTTGTCGATGTTGTCGAAACTTGCTTTGTCGAGCACCGGAGGCACGTCGGCGTTAGAGTATATGTCGCGCAGGGCTGTGCACCAGGCGAAGGTGTCTGGCGCTATCGGTGTCTCGTCGGCATTGCGGTAACCGCTGCTGTAGGCGGGAGCGAAGGTGTAGGGGAGGGTGACTTCGGCGAGTTGTCGGCAGGCTGCAAATGCCTTTGACTCGATTTTTTCGACTGCGGGCGGGATGTTGATGCTCTCGAGTCCTGAGTATGAGAAACATTCGCTCCAAAGGACGCGGATGCTTGCGGGTATTGTAAATTCGCGAAGTGACGCGCAGTCGTAGAAGCCTGAGGAAGATATTTCGACGGGTGCGGCTCCGTCGGCAAATTCAACAGTCTCGATGCCAGACGACACGAAGCCGCCGATGGTTGACAATGATTTGCCGATGACGGCTTTTTTCAGGCTTTGGCATCCTTTAAAAGCTTTGAAGATATAGTTTACCGCGTCGGGAATTACAATTTCGGTGATAGGTGTCCCCGAGAAGCAGCTGAGGTCGAGGACTCTGACTTTTTCTGGTAGCCTGACTTCTTCAAGACCTGTGGATGCGAAGGCGTAGGGACCTATATAAAGCAGTGACTCGGGGAAGTCGATATGTGTCAGATTCTCGCAAGCGCTGAATGACCTGCCGTCGACAATGATTTCGCCGGGCAGTCTTGTGTATCCGATCTCAATGACAGATTCGGGCAGCACCACGTTTTCGAGAGAGCGGCAGCCATGGCATATATACTTGGGTATGACTTTCAATTCCTTCGGGAACCGGATGGATTTCAATTCCTCGCAGCCTTCGAAGGCCCGTATTCCTATGATTTTTACGGTCTCGGGGATAACGACGTCGGTCAGTGCGGTATTCTTGAAGACACTGGCTTCCATAGACTCGAGGTTGTTGCTGAATTTCACCTCCTGGAGCGGTGTGTTGATGAAGGCGGCGTAGCCAATTGAGGTGGCTGCGGAGATGTCGGCATATTTCAGATTGCTGCATCCTTCGAAAGCCGCTCTGCCGACTTCAGTCAGCCGGGGCATGACGGCTTTTTCCAGAGATGTGCCCGAAAATGCGGCTTCTCCGAGTTTTTCGAGTGTTGAAAAATCGAAGTCGCTCAGGTGCGGGCATGAAGAGAAGGCATGGTCGCCGATTTCGTTACCTTTGAAACCGCTGCAAAGTTCGAGGTAGGAGCAGATATGGAATGCGTTGGCGCCGATGCGTCTTACTGTCGGCGGCAGCAATATCTCGGTTGTGTAATGGGTGAAGTCATTGTCTCCCCAAAACCATCCGTCGGGAATTTCGGTCATGTCGGTGCCTGATAGGTCGAGCTTGCGCAGCTGACGGTTGTTTTTGATAAAAGAGATATCGGCGTCGGTCATGTGGCCTTTTATCTTCAGGTTGTAGATTTCCTTCCAGCCGTTAGTGTTGCAATGTTGCTCGATGGAGCCGTTGGCGAGGTCGATTTCAAGAACGGGGAAGTCCCAGCCGAAAGGAATCGCCCGGCATCGGTGCACGTCTAAAGCGGCATAGCGTTTGAACTCCTCGTAAGCCGATTTGCGGGCCACATATATTTCGGGGAGATAGGAGTTGGGAAAGGTCTCCTGAAGGCAAAAATGGTCGTCGCCATATTCATGGTGTATAAAGGGGAAATCTCCTAAAAAGTACATGGGCAGTCCTCTGAATACATAGTCCGGGCCATACCATACGTCATCGACAGTTTCGGGTATCGTTTGGCTCAGTGCTAAATAGAAATGTTCCGCCCCGTCTGCGTCACTGACGTAGTTGGCCGGTTCGACAATCTGTATCTGCTTTACTCTCAGTTTTGTCGAGCCGTGAAGGATGTAGTCGGGAAAAACGAGGTTGTCGTTGCTCTTCATCAGATCGAGCCGGCATTTCACCCAGTCGGCGGTGCCGGTTCTGTAAAACAGCAGGTCGTAGCCGCTGCCGGTGTATTTATATTCCCATGTTTCGGGGAATTGGCCGAATGGGTCGACAGAATGGTCGATGCAGGTGACTTCGACAGTGCCGATTGATTTGCCGGCTTCGATGGCGCGGGCGAAGATTGTCGGCGCGCAAAGGAGAATAATGACAGCCAGTGTTCGGAAAATATTCTTCATGATTAAAATTAAAAATGATTGGTCAACCTTTATCTGTATCATACAAGGCCATACGGCAATGTACGTTTGCAAATTTAAAACGTAAAATATTTAAATGCAAGTGTTTTGACGAAAATATTAATTTTATCCAAAATTCACAATCGAGAACAAAAGGCAGAAGGACAGAAGATTTTAATTATGTTCTTGTGTTCTTAAATACGCCGTAGCTCCATGTCGTCCTGAGAGGGGTTGTGAATGCGGGGATTTGTGTGTATTTTTACGGCGGATTAATAATAGATGATTTCTATGGCTATTAATTTTGATGTTATTGCGGCGAGGAGGTCGGTAAGACGCTATGTGCCGCGGACGATTGATGCTGAGGCTGTTGCACGTCTGCGCGCGCTAACGGCGGAGGCTAATGCCGGGGCGGGCCTCGCTCTGCAGCTCGTCACCGACGAGCCTGACGCTTTCGGCAAGTCGTTTTTAGCGCACTACGGCCACTTTAAAAATGTGCGCAATTATATCGCGGTCGTGGCGCCCGACACCGACGAAGGCGGCATCGCCGCGGGCTATCAAGGCGAGAGAATCGTCCTCGAGGCCAAGGTATTGGGTCTCGACAGCTGCTGGGTAGGCCTGACGTTCAAGCGCGGTAAGGTGCCGGTCGACATCGCGCCGGGCATGAAGCTCTATGCCCTCATTGCCGTGGGCTATGGCGCTGAGTCGCCCAAGCCGCATAAAAGTAAGCGTCCGGCTGATGTCAGCGAGGGTTATGGCGAGGGAAACGAGGCGTTTGACCGCGGCGTCGATTGTGCGTTGATGGCTCCGACGGCCCTGAATCGACAGAACTTCAGATTTGTTCTCTGCCGCGACGGCGCGGTCACGGCGACGGCGAAACGGCGCGCTTATGCTGCGCTCGACCTCGGCATCGCCGTCTTTCATTATGAGTTTGCTTCCGGGCTGAAAGTCAGTCGACTGTCTATTTCATAAAGACGAAGTAGACGGCGAGTATCAGGCAGGCGAAGGCGGCGAAATGGTTCCACTGCAGCGATTCGCCTTTGAAGAAGACGACGGTGAAGAGGGTGAAGATGACGAGGGTTATAACTTCCTGGATGACTTTGAGCTGCATCAGCGAGAATGTGCCGCCGTTGCCGGTGAAGCCTATGCGGTTGGCGGGTACCTGGAAGCAGTATTCGGCCAGGGCTATTCCCCACGACAGCAGGATGATGGCATAGAGCGGTGTGTTGTCGCCAATGACTTTGAGCTGCTGGAGCTTGAGATGGCCATACCAGGCGAAAGTCATGAATACGTTGGCAATGATGAGTAGTAGTATCGTGAGGAATGCGTTCATTTTCGTGGGGGACTTAAAATTTCGTGGCAAAGTTACTAAAACCCCGCGAAACAGGCAAAAGATAGCAAGAATGCACAATGCATAATGCACAATGCACAATGCACAATCTTTGGCAATGCTCAATGCACAATGCACAATGCATAATGCACAATTTTTGGCAATGCTCAATGCATAATGCACAATCGGGGTCCGACAGTGATGAATATGAAGAACAAAAGATTTCAGGCCTCCGTGCTGATTGATAGGGGATTATATCCGCATGGAAGTTAACGCATGTTGAAGTTGGGGAGTATCTCGAAATATTTCGGGCGATATGCTTGCAATCGGGACGGTTTTGACTTAAATTTGCGGAAGTACGATACGAGAAAACATTCAATTTCGTGATAAACCATGAAGACCATTTTGCTTATAATTAGGCCTATGGGTCAAATATGATTAGTGTGTAGAAATATTTTCTCATCTTATAACCGTTGAAATGAAAACCGACGGCTCCGCAAAGCGAACCCGACAAAAAATAACCCCTCAAAACCGATTTTGGTTTTAAGGGGCTGAGAAAAAATACCTATAAATATTGAAAAAATACGAAGTTTTTGCGAGAGGTTAAATCATCCGGTAATCAGCTTAATCACTGTGCAAATTTGGCAATTAGGCGCGGATTTGGCCGCCAAAGTCAGAGCAGTTCGATGCCGGCGCGGCGACATTCTTCGATTTGTTCGGGGGGCCAGAGCGAGGTCTGGACTTCTCCGATGTGGGCTTTCTGCAGCAGGTACATACAGAGGCGGCTCTGGCCTATGCCTCCGCCGATTGACAGCGGCAACCGGCCGGCGAGGAGGTCGCGGTGGAAGGGAAGCCATTTGCGGTCGGGGCAGCCGGCAATGTCGAGCTGGCGCGAGAGCGAGTCGGGGCTGACGCGTATGCCCATCGACGAGAGTTCGAACGAGGTGTCGAGGATGTTGTCGTAGAAGAGCATGTCGCCGTTGAGTCCGCGGTAGCCGTCGGCATTTTCGGTGACCCAGTCGTCGTAGTCGGGTGCGCGTCCGTCGTGGGGCTCGCCGTTGGAGAGGGCGGCGCCGATGCCGATGACAAAGACGGCTCCGTAGCGGCGGACGGCCTCGAGTTCGCGCTCTTTCGGCGACAGCGAGGGGTAGGCGTCGAGCAGCTCCTGGGCGTGGACGAAGGTGATGTCTTCAGGCAGGCGCGGCGTGATGTGCGGGAAATATTTATAGACCATCAGCTCGGTGGCTTTGACGGCCTGGTAAATTTTTCTGACGATGTCTTTGAGGAAGCCGAGGTTGCGGTCGGCGTCGGTGATGGTGCGCTCCCAGTCCCACTGGTCGACGTAGAGCGAGTGGAGGTTGTCGAGGTCTTCGTCGGTGCGGATGGCGTTCATGTCGGTGTAGAGCCCGAAGCCGGGGGCGATGTCGTAGAGGCCGAGCTTCATGCGCTTCCATTTGGCGAGCGAGTGGACGACCTCGGCGCGTTGGCCGTCGAGGGCGCGGATATTGAACGAAACGGGTTTCTCGACGCCGTTGAGGTCGTCGTTGATGCCTGTGCCCGAGAGGACAAAGAGCGGGGCTGTGACGCGACGGAGGCAGAGCGCGTCGGAGAGGCGTTTCTGAAAATCTTCCTTGATGAGCTTGATGGCGACTTCGGTTGTTTCGGGAAGAAGCTTGCGTTTATAGCGTTTTGGTATGATAAGCGACATTGTTTCTAACTTTGTGTTTGGAAATATGTTGCAAATATAAGC
>CALZQD010000118.1 GCA_945828175.1 uncultured Bacteroidales bacterium
GAGATTCCTCTACGTCTCGTGGGCTCGGAGATGTGTATAAGAGACAGACACTGTCGAATATGACCTGTAGGATGATGATCCACCTCGCTGGCAGGCCGCATTTGAATGCGATATATGCCGCAGGGAGGAACATAAGCCAAAGTGCCGAGATAAGAGGCTGATAAAGCCTCAGTTTGCCCGAAGCCTGCATCGACGTCCAGAGCGGACCGGTCAGCGAATCAATCATACAGAAGGCGATGACGAGCATGATGAAGGTGATGATGTCGGGCGGGAGCACCGTCAGCCAGAAGTCGAGCAGCACACCGGCGTTGACGACGATAGGCAGACCCATAAAGAGCATCAGGAAGAAAGAGATGCGCGAGATGCGGGCCACGAGCATCTTGAAATCGTCATACTCGCCGGAGGCAAAGGTCTGGGTTATCTGCGGGACAGAAGCAATCTGGACGTTGCGCGTCAGGTTGGTGACGCCTTGCTTAACCTGGTTGGTGAGGCCGAGCGTCGCGTTATAGCTCACGCCGAAGAATATGTTGAGTATGATCGAGCTACCCTGCTGATAGGCGACGTCGGAGATCGATGTCATTGTGTTCCAGCCGATAAAGCTGAGAATCTCCTTGACCTTGGCGATGGGTGCGCGAAGCGAGAAGCCGACGCCCTTGAAGTGCTTGCTGCAGTAGAAGACGAAGGCCGAGTTGATAATCAGCGCTATGACGATGAGCATGCAGACATAGACGACGAGCTTGTTCTTGCCGAAAAGACAGAGGCAGAGGGCCATGACGAGCTTCAACGTGGCGTCGAGGATCGAATACCAGGCATAGAAGTTCATCTTCTCGTAGGAGAGGATGAGCACATGGTAGGGGACTCTGAAAAGCTCGACAAGCGCCACGACCAGAGCGAGCTGGAAGACGATGCGCGCGTCGGCGAGCTTCTCGGGTGGCACAGACATCTTATACTCTATAAACCAGTAGCCGGCGGCCTCGGCGACGACAAGGAAACAGGCGGCGACGAGCACTATACACAAGCATCCGGCGGCGAAGACACTGCGCATGTCCTTACCGCCGTTGCGGGCAATCTCAAAGTTCATGAAGCGCTGTATCGACGACGATATCGCGCTGTTGAAAAACGACATCAGCAGAATGAAGCCGGCGATGACGGCATAGATGCCGAAATCGACGACTCCGAGCTGTTCAAGAATGACACGGCTCGTGTATAGTCCCAGTGTCAGCGCCAACGGCATTCTGACCGCCAGGAAGAGCGTGTTCTTGAAAATCAGCCTGCTGTCTGCCATGTAATGACGGGTTTTACTTCATATCTTATTTCTCGCCGTAGCCATAGCCGTAGCCCTTCTTGGTCTTTGTGCCGTTGACAACGAGCGACATCTTCTTGAGGCGTCCTTCCTGATATATATCGTTGGCGAAGCGGAGGTCGCTGATGGCTGTGAAGCCTGCGCGGCAGACATAAACGGTTGCGTCGGCGAGGCGGTTGAGCGTGAAGCTGTCGCTGACCATGCCGACAGGGGCGCTGTCGATGAGGATATAGTCGTAGCGGTCGCGGAGCTCGTCGAGGAGTTCGTCGAGTTTCTTCGAGGCGAGGAGCTCGGCGGGGTTCGGCGGCACGGGGCCGGCGACGATGACGTCGAAGGCGGGCGGACCGGCGACGGGCGTGATAATCTGGTCGACGCTGATGCGGTCGCTCGACAGATACTGCGTGAGGCCGAACTGCGGGTTGATGCCGAGATACTGGGCCAGACGCGGTTTGCGGATATCCATGCCGATGAGGAGCACGCGCTTCTCAAGCAGCGAGAGCGAGGCACAGAGGTTGATAGACACAAACGACTTGCCTTCGCCCGACTTGGTCGACGTGACGAGGATGACCTTGTCGTTGACATCGTTGAGGATGAAGAGCAGATTGGTGCGCATGAGTCGGAAGAGCTCCGCGTTGGTGGTCTTGGCCGTCGGTGTGACGACGAGGGTCTCGCTCGAGCGGTCGGTTGTAACCTCGCCGAGCAGAGGCATATCGACAAGCTCTTCGGCCTCTGAGCTGCTCTCGAATCTGTTTCTGAGCTTCTTGCTCATATAAATGAACACCGGCGGGATGATGAGGCCGAGGAGGAAGGCAATCAGCAGGATGGCTTTCTTGCCGAGGCCGACGGGCTCGTTGAGCGTATAAGCCTCGTCGACGATGACGCCCTTGGGCACGGCGTTGGCGAGAAGCATGGCGGTTTCCTCACGGCGTTGGAGGAGGAAGAGATAGAGCTGCTGCTTAACTTCCTGCTGGCGCTTCATGTTGAGGTATTCGCGCTCCTGAGTCGGGATGCTGCCGAGTTTCGACGAAGTCTTGTTCATCTCGGCGCGGAGTTCCTTGACCTGCGAGCTGAGGTTCTCATATGTCTTCTGAGCCGAGGCGATGATATTCTCGCGCATGGCGTCGATCTGCTTGTCGAGTTTCTTGAGAGCATAGTTGTTGGGCTTAGCCGACTCCATCAACTGCATACGCTTGAAGATAAGGGTGTTGTAAGAGCCGACACCTTCGGGCGGAGTATCGTTGCCGCCGGGAATGGGGATAAGGCTGTAGTCGTTTTCGCGGTCAGAGAGGAAATCGAGCGTGAGTTTGACGATTTCGTGCTGGAGTTCGACTGCAAGGAGGTTTTCCTCGAGAGCGCCGCGGCGACGGGTCTGATACTGAGCCTCGGCGGCGACATCGACGATGCCCTGCTGCTGCTTGTATTTCTGGATGTCGCTCTCTGCTTCGTCGAGGTCGCCCGAGATGAGCGCCAGACGCTTGTCGATAAATTCGGCGGTCTTCTCGCCCTGAGTGTTGCGCTGGGCGACGCCGCGGTCGTTATACTGGGTCATTACCTGGTTGAGCACATCCTGGCCGTAGTCGGCGTTGGTGGTCTGCATGCCGAGGTTGATGACGTTACTCTTCTTGCTGTAGACCTCGGCGACAATGTCTTCTGAGAGGTTTTCGGCGGCGGCGTCATAGCCGGTGACGGCGATGGTTGTATTGAGGCTTTCGCCTTTGGGGAAGCAGGCGGTCGTGTCGATGACGAAGCGGCCGTAGCTCGTCTCGAGCGTCACGGGCAGCGGAGCGTCCTCGACTTCGCCGATGACTTCGCGGCGCACCTTGGCCTCGACCGTAGCCTTGCCTTTATCGTCAATTTCGGCTTTGAAAACGACCGTAGCCGAAAGCGTATCTGCCACGCCCGGAGCCATATAGACATCGACGGGGAAGAGCGGATAAGCGAACTTGCGCGAGAGGAGGCCGGTCTTGACGGTATGATGTTTGTTGATTCTCAGTCTTTTGACAACGTCGCGGTAGACAGTGTGCGACGAGATGATGAAGAGCTCGTCGTCGACGGGGCCCTGCGAGCTGAAGAGCGAGCCGAGCTGGCCCATGCCGGGCATCGTGTCGTCGTCGTTGCCGATCAACACATTGGCTCTGACTTCATAGACAGGCTGCTTGATCTTGGTGTAGACAAAGCCTAAACCGACGCAGACAACTACCGAAATGGCAAAATAATACCATTTCGACAAATAGGTTTTAAACAGAGAGGAGATATCGAAAAAATCAGGATTACTTTTCTTTGCCATCTGCTCGGTTATTTAACGGTTAAGGCGATTACAAGCGACGCGATGACTGAGGCGGCGCTGACAATGGTAGACACGACGGTGAGTTTGAACGCGTTGTTCTGATTATACTTCGAGTTGGCCTGACGCACTTCGTTAGGCTCGACGTAGATATAATCGTTCTGCTTGAGGTAGAAGTATGGCGATGTCAGCAGGTCGGACGAGTTGAGGTCGAGATGGGCAAACTTACGCTCGCCGTTTTCTTCTCTGACGATCAGCACTTTTGAGCGTTCGCCGTACTCGGTGAGGTCGCCTGCGTCGGCGAGAGCGTCGAGCACGCTGTAGCGGTTGCGCGTCACCTTGATTCTCGAGGGCATCTTGACCTCGCCGGCGACGACAACCGAGAAGTTGACGAGCGTCACGGTAACCATCGGGTCGTCGACGTCCTTGCTTATTTTTTCAGTGAGTTCCTGCTGGAGCTGTTCGGCGGTCAGGCCTGCGACATGGAGCTTGCCGAGGACGGGGAAGTTGATGTCGCCCTGCGAGTCGACGATATAGGTCTGCTGGCGCGGACTCGTCGTCATGGCAATCACATCTTTGCTGGCGGGGTTGACCATAGGCGTATTATACACCGCGGCAGCCTCGGGATAGGCCGACATGACGGTGATAAGCAGCTCATCGTCAGGTTTGATTACAGGGAGATAATCGCCAACGGGTAGCGAGCCTTCTTTTACTTCGCTGATGTCAGTAAAATATGGCAAGACTGTCTTGGGAGAGCTGCACGACGCCACGGCCGCAGCAATAAGCGCTCCAAACAATACTGATTTAAAATTCATTATCGATAATTTTTTGTGTATAGTTACTTTTTAAACGGCAAAAACATGGTTTTATTATAGTGCGGTCCAAAAAACAAAGGGCTACCTCGTTTTCGGCAACGCGGCTCCAAAGTTAAGACTTTTTTCGTAACTTTGTATCACGTTATCTCAGACAAACGTTATTGATTAGTTATTGATTATATGTATTTCGACCTGACAATCGACCTCACAACGGCCATACTCCTCTCAGTCGCGTTTGCGGCACTCATATATATCGCCCTGCCCTACAACCTCTTCGTGCGCCGCGTCGCCCGCCGCCGCAAAGCCTGCGAAAGCATTCCCGCCGTCAGCGACGACAATCCCGGCTGGCCGGCGGTGTCTGTCATAGTCTACTCGCAGGACGAGGCCGATGCCCTCGCGGCACTGCTGCCCGTTATCCTCAACCAGGACTACCCCGCGCCTCTCGAGGTCATCGTCGTCAACGAAGGCGACTCGAGCGACGTGCGCAACACCATCGAGCCCATGCAGCTGGCCTACCGCAACCTCTATCTGACCCACACGCCCGACGGCGCGCGCAACCTCAGCCGCAAGAAGCTCGCCCTCACGCTGGGCATCAAGGCCGCCCGCTACGACGTCGTCGTGCTGACGACCGTCGCCGCCATAATCAACACCGACAAGTGGCTCAAATCAATGCTCTCGCAGATGGTCGCCAACCCCGACAATCAGATTGTTCTCGGTTATGCCGCGCCGCTTCCCGGCGACGACCGCGCACACGGCTGCCGTCGCCGCATCTTCAACTATGCCGCCGACAGCGTCGCCTGGCTCGCTCCCGCAGCCAACCACCACCCCTACCGCGGCACAGAACTAAATTTAGTATATCGCAAAGACCTGTTCTTCAAGAATAAAGGCTTCTCGCGCTCGCTCAACCTCCACTTCGGCGACGACGACATCTTCATCAGCGAGATCGCCACGCCGCAGAACTGCACCCTCGAGCTCTCGCGCGACTCTATCGTCAACTTCGGCAGCTATGACTACAGCAAGACTTTCAGCGACATAGCCATGCGCTACACCTTCACCGAATCGTTCATCCACCGCCGTCCGAGGGCCATGATGTCGTCTGGAGCTCCGGCGCTGTGGATTCTGCTCGGCACAGCCGCCGCAGCTATCGCCATCGCGCCGCTCAACGGCGCCGTCATCGCAGCTGCAGCCGTCATCATCGCGGCCGCGCTGACGACAGTGATTCTCGCCTGGCGCGGAGCCATGACAGCGCTGACGCTGACACCGCTGCGGCTGACGATACCTTTCTTCCTGCTGATGAGGCCGTTCAGGTCGGTCGGACTCATCATCCGCTCGCGCCTCTCGCATCAGAAGAAATATACCTGGAACTAAGTCCTACCTGTCTCTTATACACATCTCCGAGCCCACGAGACGTAGAGGAATCGCGTAT
>CALZQD010000119.1 GCA_945828175.1 uncultured Bacteroidales bacterium
CACACTGCATATCGTCGGCAGCGTCAGATGTGTATAAGAGACAGGTATTAAAAAGCTGATTAATTTTACGGCACGTTTCCATGTAACATTCCGGAGACGTGCCTTAACTTTACCAAAAAGAACTATTAATCAACTAAATTTTATTATCTATGAAGAAAGCTTTACTCCTTGCTTCTCTCCTGCTGGTCGGCTCATCGGCTTTCGCAGGCGTAGACCCCAACACTTATGAACCTAAGGAAGGTTTCACCCTCACAAACAAATGGCTCAAAGACGGCAAACACTTCAGCTCAGAATGGAAAGCCCTCTCTTTCGCAGGCAGCGCTTATGCCCGTACAGCCGCTATCGCAGGTGACAAGATTTATGTAGCTTGGTCGAAAGTCGTTGAAGCCGGCGAAGTTATCGACTACGGTAACCTCAACGAGTTTGACTTCAACGGCAACTTCATCCGCCAGATTAAACTGACCCTCAATGGCGAGCCTCTCGCATACTCAGCTCCTCTTAGCTGTAACCAGGTAGGCTGCGACGACTTCGGTCATGTTTACGTGGCAGGCTATACAACGGGTATGATTACCGAAGACGGCGCTCTCAAACCGTTTAAAATTTATACTGTAGACCTTGAAACAGGCGCTGTTACCCTTGCAGCCGAGCTCAACCTCACAGACGGCGAGGCTCAGGCAGACTACAGCGGTCGTGTCGACTATTGCCATGTAATCGGCGATATCACCGGCAAGGAAGCCCGCGCCGTTGCAATGTGCGCTGTTAACGCAGGCTCGAAACTTCTCGTTTACGGCTGGAGCCGTGAGCAGGGCGGTGACTGGGCTCCTCACTTTGCCGACGGTGAATATGCAACATGGGAAGCTACCGAATCTTATCCCGCCGACCAGACATCATGGAGCTATGCGCCTATGGTGACCATCATCAAGGACGACGAATTCTCGGGCGAACTCTTCTATGTCGACGGTTTTACAACCCTCCCCGCTCTCTATAACACCGACGGCACAATGCTCGAGTCTTTCGCTTCTATCGAGAACGGTGACATGCTCCCTAAAGCCGGTACTAACGGCGTCGGCGAGGTCAACATCGGCGGCACAGACTTCCTGCTCTATTCATTCGCTCAGTATGATCAGAACCCCGGTTGCCAGGCTGTAATATCTAAGCTCGGCGAAAACCAGTCGTTCAATGGCATGACCGAACTCTGGCGCATCCCCGCTGACGGTCTCGGCTCAACAGTTGACGGCACAGGCTTTTCTGATACCGGTACTCGTATCCACTCAATCCAGACAGTTAAATTCGTTGACGTTAACGGCAAGGAAGGCGCTTATATCGTAACATTCAAATGTATGAACGGTATTGGCGTTTATGTCCTCGCTGAAGAAGGCTTCGTCGATTCAGGTGTCGCTGACGTCGAGATGGACCTCAACGCTCCCATCGAATACTACAACCTCAACGGTGTACGCGTCGACAGCCGTAACCTCGTTCCCGGCCTCTACATCACCCGTCAGGGCGCCAAGGCCTCGAAAGTTGTCGTGAAATAACCCAATCATAGACAAAATAATCCTCCCAATCAAGGGCGGGGCGCATCAAGCACCCCGCCCTTGTTGCTGTAATAGGGCTTCGCTAATGCACAATTCACAATTCACAATGCACAATTCACAATGCACAATGCACAATCAAATGCAAGGCCGGTAGGGCTGTGCCATGGCGGTGTGGAGCGAGGCAGAGGCAGTATGGAGCGAGGGTTTCAACCCTCGCGGCTAACACATAGGGATGCAAGGGTTAAAACCCTTGCTCCATGCTTTGCTATGTTCGTATTCCCTTATGTCTTTTGATTTCTTTCCCGACGGCTACGCGGCTCGAGACGCCTGGCGAATGTCGCAAGCGTGGCGGATGCGCCATGGTGCATCCCTACACATCGCTGATGCTCAATGCGATGGGCGGCTCGGTTGATGTGCAACCCCGCCGGGGTTGAGTTTTATTATGGCCCTCCCACCCCGAGCGGCAAGCGCTCGGGGCTAACAAAATTTCAGGCCTCCGGCCTGCATACCTTTGATTTGGGGCGTGCCGGACGGAGCGGAGCGGAGCGAGGCAGTATGGAGCGAGAGTTTCAACCCTCGCGGCTAACACATAGGGATGCAAGGGTTAAAACCCTTGCTCCATGCTTTCTGCGCTCAGTCGCGGTCGAGGAAGAAGCGGGGGATGTTGCAGAGGAAGATGTCGGGGCGGGTGATGAGGGAGCGGGCTTCGATGAGGCGGCGGAGGGTGATTTCGCCGATGACGTAGCTGTGGTCGCGCGAGAAGTAGCGGGTGTCGATGTTGTCGAATCCGAGGGCCTCGACGACCGACGGGTCGCTGTAGCGTAAGTAGACGCGCAGGGCGACGTCGGTGGAGTAGGCGGGGCGGTCGAGGTAGTCCATCTTCTTATATTCGTATTTGTAGTCGTGGCGACGGGCCATGACATCGCTGAGGATAGACGAGGCCGTCGGCAGGCTGCCGGCGCCTTTGCCGAACATAAACTGGCGGTCGTAGCACTCGCCGCGGATGACGACGCCGTTGTATTCGTCGTCGACGCTGTAGATATATTTCGACGGGGCGATGAACTCGGGCATGACGAAGAGGGTAAACTCGCTGTCGGAAATCTTGACGACCTGGGCGACGAGCTTGATTTTGAAGCCTTTCTCGCGCGCGTGGCGGATGTCGAAGTCGCTGATGGTGCTTATGCCGTAGGTGAAGACGCGGTCGGGGTCGACGTAGACGCCGATGGCGTGGACCGTGATGATGACGAGCTTGAAGAGGGCGTCGAAGCCGTTGACGTCGAACGAGGGGTCGGCTTCGGCGAAACCGAGTTCCTGGGCGCGGCGCAGGGCGCCGGCATAGCTCTCGTTGTGGTCGAAGACCTGCGAGAGGATGTAGTTCGACGAGCCGTTGAGGATGCCTTTGACTTCGAGGAGGAGGTCGTTGTCGTAGTATTCCTCAAGGTTGCGGATGACGGGAATCGAGCCGCACGACGAGGCGTCGTAGAGCAGGGCGGTGTTGTGGCGTCGCTGGAGCTCGATGAGTTCGGGCAGGTGGCGCGCAATCATGGCCTTGTTGCCCGAGACGACGGGGATGCCGCGGCGCAGGGCTTTGGTGACGATGTTGTAAGAGGCTTCGGCATTGTCGATTACCTCGACGATGAGGTCGATGTCGTCGCTCTCGAGGATGTCGTCGGCGCGGTCGGTGAGGAGCGAGGGGTCGACGTCGATGGGGCGGGGTTTGTTGATGTCTCTGACGCAGATGCGCGAGATGACGGCGTGGGCGTTTTTGGCGCGGCCGATGATGCTGTAGATGCCGCGTCCGACGACGCCGAGGCCGAAGAGTCCGATTTTTATGGTGTCCATTATCTGTTTATAAAGTGATTTAGAATCGAGTTTAGTTTGTCGTGCTCGACAAGGAAGCCGTCGTGGCCGAAGCCCGAGTCGATCTCGTGGTAGTCGGCGAGGGGAATCATGGCGGCGAGGTCGCGCATCTCGCGGGGAGTGAAGATGATGTCGCTGCTGATGCCGATGACAATGGTGTCGGCGGTTATGCGCTGTAGGGCGGGGCCGACGCCGCCGCGGCGGTAGCCGGCGTCGTGGGTGTCGAAGGCGTCGAGGATGGCTACGTATGAGTAGGCGTTGAAGCGGCGGCAGAGTTTCTCGCCCTGATAGCGCTGGTAGGTGACGGCGCGGCGGTCGTCGGCCAGGGGCGCGATGTCGCTGCGGTCCTGCTGGGTGGCGTTGTAGCCCCAGGGTCCGCGGTAGCTCAGGAGGCCTATGGCGCGGGCGGCGGCGAGGCCGTCGCGGGCGGCGTCGGGGCGGTGTTCACCGTAGCTGTGGTCGGCGCGGATGGCCATGCGCTGTGTCTCGTCGATGGCGATGGCCCAGGGCGACGCCTTGGCATCGGTGGCGATGAGGATGAGCTTGTCGAAGCGGTCGGGCTCGCTGACGGCCCACTCGATGGCCTGGAAGCCGCCGACCGAGCTGCCCACGAGCGCGGCGATGCGGCCGATGCCGAGGGCGTCGGCGAGGAGACGGTGGGCGGCGACGATGTCGCGCATCGTCAGGCGCGGGAAGCTGTCGTAGTAGGGTTCGCCCGTGGCCGGGTTGACCGACAGCGGGCCTGTCGAGCCGTAGCACGAGCCGATGATGTTGGCGCAGATGATGAATTTGTCGGCCGGGTCGAGGAAGCAGCCGCTCTCGACCGTGTGGGGCCACCAGTCGGCGACGTCGCTGTTGGCTGTCAGGGCGTGACAGACCCAGACGACGTTGTCGCCGGCGGCGTTGAGGCGGCCGTAGGTGTGGTAGGCGATGTCGAGCGCGGGCAGTGTGGCGCCCGACTCGAGCGCGAAGGGACGGTCGCTGTGGAATATCTCGGGTGCAGCCATCGCGCGATCAGATATGGGTGAATGCCTGTTCGAAATCGGCGATGATGTCGTCGGCGTCCTCGAGGCCGAGCGATATGCGCAGCAGGGTCGGGGTGACGCCGGCTTTCTCGAGGTCGTCGGCGCTGAGCTGCTTGTGGGTCGTCGACGCCGGGTGGGTGACGACGGTTATCGAGTCGCCGATCATCGTCATGTGGGCAGCGAGCTGCAGGGCCTCGACGAAGCGGACGGTGCTCTCGACAGTGCCCTCGAGCTCGACGTTGAGCACGGCCGAGGCGCCGAACTTGAAGTATTTCTGAGCGTTGCGGTGGCCGGGATGGTCTTCGAAGCCGACGTAGCTGACTTTCTTGACCTTGGGGTGAGCGCGGAGGTAGTCGGCCAGACGGCGGGTCGACTCGACCTCGTGGCGCACGCGCAGGGCGAGGGTCTCGAGGCCAATGGCCATGAGGTAGCTGTCGAAGGCCGAGGGGCAGGCGCCGAGGTCGCGCAGGCCGTCGACGCGGCATTTGACGATGAAGGCCGCCGGGCCGAAGGCTTCGTAGAGGTTGAGGCCGTGGTAGCCCTCAGAGGGGCCGTCGACGCCGGGGAATTTGCCGCAGCTCCAGTCGAAGTTGCCGCCGTCGACGATGACGCCGCCCATGGCCGTGCCGTGGCCGTTGATCCACTTGGTCGCGCTGTCGACGACGATGTTGGCGCCCCACTCGAAGGGGTTGCAGAGGTAGCCGCAGGCGCCGAAGGTGTTGTCGGCGATGAAGGGTACCTTGTTGCGTGCGGCGACGGCGCCGAGGCCCTCGAGGTCGGGGACGTAGCAGGTGGGATTGCCCATGCTCTCGGCGAAGATGGCGCGAGTGCGGCCGTCGATGAGGGCCTCGAAGGCGGCGGGGTCGGGGCTGTCGGCGATGCGCACCTCGATGCCGAGCTTGCCGAGGGTGTGGCGGAAGAGGTTGTATGTGCCGCCGTAGAGGTATGGCGAGGCGACGATGTTGTCGCCGGCCGAGGCGAGGTTGGTGATGGCGATCAGCGTCGCCGACATGCCCGAGGCTACAGCGAGGGCGCCGACGCCGCCGTAGAGCGCGGCGACGCGGGTCTCGTAGGCCGTCGTCGTGGGGTTCTGAAGGCGGGTGTAGATATTGCCCGGCTCGGTGAGGTTGAAGAGCGATGCCGCGTAGTCGCAGCTTTTGAAGCGGTAGGCCGCCGTGGGGTAGATTGCGAGGCCGCGTGAGCCTGTCTTCTCGTCTTTGTCGAGGCCGGCGTGGATCTGGCGGGTCTCGAATTTAAGCTTGCTGTAGTCCATAAAGAAGTGTAAAAAATAGAGCGTCCGGCTGGATTGACCGGCCGGACGCGATATGTTGTAAAATTATGAAAATCAGTTAACTCTACATCCGGCCTTATCGTCTGCACATGCACATCATACCCATCATCATAT
>CALZQD010000120.1 GCA_945828175.1 uncultured Bacteroidales bacterium
TCATCATATCGTTCGACATGACTGCGACAGAGTTATTATATGATGAGAAGTTTGACATAAACCTGATGTTTTCGCTGCAAAAGTATAACAATAAATTTGAATCTGCAACAAAAAAATCAAATTTCGGCAAAAATTGTCATTGTGCTGCCGAAATACTCTTATATAAATAAGAGTTAAAAAATTTTGACGTGCGGCGCGATTGTTGTAACTTTGCGGGCGTTATCGGCGCCGGGGCCTCAGGGCCGCGAGCCGACAGTGGAAAAATTTGGCTGCTTGCAACCACTTGAAAAAATGCTAAAATCGCCCGGCGGCGCGCCTCTCAGCGGTGCGGCCGACGGTACAAAAACAGGTTTTATCATGCAATCATGGATTTGGCGGCGCGCAGGCCTCTGATTTCCATGATTTTTTTGATATCTAAACAAACAGCGAAAAAATGAACTATCTATTTACTTCAGAGTCAGTTTCAGAAGGCCACCCCGACAAAGTGGCCGACCAGATTTCAGATGCTATCCTCGACGAGTTTCTCGCCCGCGACCCTTCGTCGAAAGTTGCCTGCGAGACCCTCGTCACAACCGGCCAGGTCATCGTCGCCGGCGAGGTGAAGAGCGAGGCCTATGTCGACCTGATGTCGACTACGCGCCGCGTAATCAAGGAGATAGGCTATAACCGCAGCGAGCTCTACTTCGACGGCGACTCGTGCGGCGTGCTCTCGGCCCTCCACGAGCAGAGCCCCGACATCAACCGCGGCGTCGAAACCGCCGACGCTGTCGACCAGGGCGCCGGCGACCAGGGCATGATGTTCGGCTACGCAACCGACGAGACAGACCTCTATATACCTCTGTCGTTGGCCCTCAGCCACGCCATCGTCAAAGAGCTCGCTAACATCCGCCGCGAAGGCATCGACATGCCCTACCTGCGCCCCGACTCGAAGAGCCAGGTGACAATCGAATACGACGAGCAGGGCCACCCCGTCAGGGTCCACACCATCGTCGTCTCGACCCAGCACGACGACTTCATCAAGCCCGGCAACGGCCTCAGTCAGGATGATGCCGACCGCAAGATGCTCGCCGTCATCGCCCGCGACGTGCGCGAGATACTGCTGCCGCGCGTCAAAGAGGCCGTGCCGCCCAAGATGCGCAGCCTCTTCGGCGACGACTTCACCCTCTATGTCAACCCGACGGGCAAATTCGTCATCGGCGGCCCCCACGGCGACACCGGCCTGACCGGCCGCAAGATCATCGTCGACACCTACGGCGGCCACGGAGCCCACGGCGGCGGCGCCTTCTCGGGCAAAGATCCCTCGAAGGTCGACCGTTCGGCAGCCTACGCTGCCCGCCATCTGGCCAAGAACCTCGTCGCCGCCGGCGTCGCCGAGCGCGTGCTCGTGCAGCTGGCCTATGCCATCGGCGTCGCCGAACCCGTCAGCCTCAACATCAATACCTTCGGCACGGCCAAGGTAGGCATGAGCGACGCCGAGATCTCGGCCGTCGTCAGCAGCATGCGCGACGACTTCGACATGCGTCCCCACGCCATCGAGCAGCGCCTCAAGCTGCGCGCGCCCATCTACCGCGAGACCGCCAGCTACGGCCACGTCGGCCGCACAAACCGCAAGGTCACGAAGCACTTCGGCCACCAGGGCGAGAAGCCTTTCGACCTCGAAGTCGAGCTTTTCACATGGGAAAAATTAGACAAAGTTGAAGCCATTCGCGAGAAATTCAACCTGAAGTTTTGATTGATAGCGAAAAAAACGTATCTTTGTGCGCTTAAATGCGCCCATTTCGCGCGCTCACACACCAATCAGAAACAAAAAACAAATAAAAATACAAAAATCTAAATGGCAACCTTAGAAAAAATCAGAAGCAAGTCAGTGCTGCTGTTCGTAATCATCATCGTGGCATTGCTTGCATTTATCCTCGGCGACTTCCTCACATCGGGCCGCACCTATTTCGGCTCGGGAATGACTGTCGCTCAGGTTGGTGACAAGAAAGTGCAGTACACCGACTATCAGGCCCGTCTCGAGCAGGCAAACCAGCAGATGCAGGCCCAGAACCAGAACGTCGACAACGATGAGCTGTCGCAGAACGTCATCAACAGCCTGCTCTTCGAAGAACTCCTCAAACAGGAATATCAGGACCTCGGCATCCGCGTCTCTGACAAAGAAATCTCCGAGGCAATGACCGGCGCGATGCCCCACCGCAACGCCCAGCAGTTTATCTACACTGTTTCGCGTCAGCTAGGCCTCGAGAACCCCTCGGGCAAAGAGATCCTCGACCGCATCAACAATCCGGCAAAATATAACCTCCCCGTCGAGGCCGGCCAGCAGCTCAAGACCCTCTGGGCAGCCACCGAGGCCGACGTCGAGAACGCCATCCTCCAGGAGAAATTCTACCGTCTCGTAGGCGGCCTCTACACCGCCAACAACCTCGACGCCAAGAGCGTCTACGACGACAACGCCGCAACACGCCACATCTCTTACGTCTCTAAACCCGCCGCCACAGTGCCCGACACCGAGGCCGAGGTCAACGACGAAGACATCAAGGCACAGTGGGAGAAGAACAAAAACAACTACCGCATCGACGAAGAGCTCCGCGAAATCGACTATATATATGTTGTAATCGAGCCCTCGCAGGACGACCTCCTCGCCGGACAGCAGGTTGTCGAGAACGCTCTCGCAGCCCTCAACTCGGGTGAAGGCCTCAACGGCATCGACAGCGACTCGCGCTTCGTCGTCACCCGCGCCACCGCTCCGCTCGCCAAAATCTCTGACCCCCGCGTCAAGAGCTTCATTGACACCACCGCAGCAGGCACAGCTAAGATCATCCTCTCGCAGCGCGACAAATATACCCTCGCCAAGGTTCTCGGCGTTAGCAACGACGTCGACTCGATCAACGTATCGATGATCGCCCTCGCATCGCCCGAGAAAGCCGACACCGTGATGACCGCCCTCGCCAACGGCGCCAAGTGGGCCGACTTCACCGACACTGACTTCTCGCAGGCTCAGGACAGCATCTGGACATCGCTCATCAGCGTCGACAACAAAGTCAAGAACGCCCTGCTCAACGCCGCAGTCGGCCAGCCCTTCGTGATGACCGACAGCATCAACGGCAACGTCTATTCGCAGATCTACCGCGTCAACACCCGCCGCGCTCCCGTCCCCGTCTATGACTACGCCGTCATCAACTACACCATCGATCCCTCGAACGCAACCCTCGAGAAACTCTCTACCGACCTCCGCACATATGTTTCGGCCAACTCGTCGGCCGACGACTTCACAGCTAATGCCGCCGAAGCCGGCTTCATGGTGCTCCCCGACCTTGTCGGCGCATCTCACCCCCACATCGCCAACATCAGCGATAGCCGCGGTGCCGTCAAATGGGTCATGGAAGGCAAGAAGGGTCAGGTTTCGCCCGTCATCCAGGACAACAAGCAGTCATATCTCATGGCCATCGCCATCAAAGACATCTATGACGGCGAATATCTCCCCTGGGATTGCTACCAGATCAAAAACATGCTTCGTTCTCGCGCAATCACCGAGAAGAAGCTCGACAAACTCATGGCCGACTACAACGGCAAGGCTAAAGACCTCAACGGCTATGCCGCTGCCATGGAACTTCCCGTCGCTCAGGCCGACGTCATCTTCAGCTCGCCCCGCGTAGCTTCGATCGGCGTAGGCGAGAGCCTCCTCCAGGGCCAGATTGCCTCGGCTGCCGAGAAGAAACTCGTCGGTCCCGTCAAAGGCAACAACTCGCTCGTAGTCTTCGTCGTCGACTCAGTCTCTGACGAGAGCCGTCCCTACGACTTCGACGAATATGCCGGCACATTCAACCGCACGATGGGCATCGGTCTCTTCGATCCCTTCCCCCTCCTCGTCGGCAAAGATAACATCAAGAACAACTCGCTCAACTTCATCAATAGCGCAGTAGCAGAATAATTCAAATAATACCGTTCATATAAAATTAGGCGAGGCCGTGTCGTTGAGAGAACGACGCGGCCTCTCTGCGTTATACAATAATAGCTGTTTTAGCTGATTTACTCCACCGGCCTGAGGATATACAGCCTTGATGATTTGAAGCGGGGGAGGGCCCAGAGGCGGAGCGAGTTGTCGGTCGGGGCGGCGTCGTCGGTGATGACGCTGACGTTGCGCTCGCGCAGGCGCTCGCTGACGGCCGCGAGGGCTATCTCGGGCGCGTTGTTGTCCTGGCTCAGATGACAAAGGTAGACCTCGCGGAGCGTCGGAGTCCAGATGTCGGCGAGGTAGCGGGCCGTCACCATGTTGTCGAGGTGGCCCGTGTCAGAGATGATGCGCGCCTTGAGATACTCGGGATAGCGCCCGCGGCGCAGCATCTCGAGGTCATAGTCGCTCTCGATCATCAGATAGTTGGCCCGGCGCATGTAGTAGTCGGCGCGCTCGGTGATATAGCCCGTGTCGGTTGTGACGACAAAGGTCAGGTCCTCGGCCGTGATGGCGAAGCCGACGTTGTCGCTGCCGTCGTGCGAGGTCTCGAAGGCCGTGATGGTCATGCCGGCGACCTCGAAGGAGAATTCCTTGTAGATGGCGTGGTGGTAGTCTTTGATGCGGCGCGAGATGTTGTGGCGGCGCAGCAGGCCGTTTAGCGTCTTGGGCGTGCAGTAGAGCAGGGTCGAACTGCGGCGGCGCAGTAGCGAGTAGGCATATTTGACGTGGTCGCTGTGGTCGTGCGTCAGGATGATGCCCTTGACGCAGTCGATGTCGATGCCGTTGCGCAGCAGCTCGTCGGTGACATAGTTGTTGTCGACGCCCGCGTCGATGAGCACTCCGCCCTGGCGGGTGCCGATGTAGGCGCAGTTGCCGCTGCTGCCGCTGCCGAAAGAGATGAACTTCAGCTGTCGCCCCGGGTCGGCCGCGGCCGGGCTGACGGTCATGGCGCCGGCGGCCTCGCGCGCCTCGGCGAGATGGCGGTGGCGCGTGATGATGTCGGCAGCGATGTCGCTGCGGTTGATGTCGATGTCGTCGAAGAGCGACGGCAGTTCCTCGAGCTGACGGCTTATGCGGCGTGGCTGTTTCATGACGGGCTGTAGAGTAGGAAGATTGTCGGTATCTTGTCGTAGTTATACGACGTTTTCTTCCACTGCGCGAGTGGCCGCGTGACGATTGACTGCCGCGAGCAGGTGATGTCTGACGCGACGCAGAGGCGGAAGTCGCCCGGAAGCCGTTCGCAGAGGTCGGCGATGAGGCGGTTGTTGCGGTATGGTGTCTCGATGAAGATCTGAGTCTGGCGCTCGGCGGTGATGCGGTGCAGCATCTCTTTGAACTTGGCGCCGCGAGCCTTAGCGTCGACAGGCAGATAGCCGTTGAAAGCGAAGTTCTGGCCGTTGAAGCCCGAGCCCATCAGCGAGAGCAGTATGCTCGACGGACCGACGAGCGGCACCACTTCATAGCCGCGGCTCTGAGCCACGGCGACAAGATCGGCGCCCGGGTCGGCGACGGCGGGACAGCCGGCCTCGCTGACGACGCCTATGCTGTGGCCTTCGGACATCGGCGTGAGCATCGCCGCCACGTCGGCCGGGTCGGTGTGCTCGTTGAGCTCGACCATCGACAGCCTGTCGATGTCGATGCTGCGGTCGCAGGCTTTCAGGAATCTCCTCGCCGAGCGAAGATTCTCGACGACGAAATGGCTGATGCCGCGTATAAGTTCGATGTTATACGCCGGCAACACCCTCTCGACGGGCGAGTCGCCCATCGGCACCGGGAACAGATATAAGCGGGGTTTACTGTCCATTCTATGCTTTTATGTCTGTCTCTTATACACATCTGACGCTGCCGACGATATGCAGTGTGT
>CALZQD010000121.1 GCA_945828175.1 uncultured Bacteroidales bacterium
ATATTATGAAACAGACTCTAAGACTATAAGGGAATTTATTTATTTCATTTTTCAGAAGTCTATCGAGAGGCGGACGTTGAGCTGGCGGCGGGTGAGATAGTTGGGGACGGCATACTGGATGTCGTTGACGTCGGTGACCCAGTAGTAGCTGCTGACGTTGCTGATGTCGAAGAGGTTGAAGACGTCGAGGCCGAGCCAGATGCTCTTGAAATGGCGGAGGAAGCCGGTGCGGGCTTCGCCGTCTTTCTTAGGCGTCAGCAGGCCGTAGGCGAGGCCGATGTCGACACGCTTGTAGGCGGGAGCGCGGAAGTAGCCCTTGTCGCGGCTGCCACGCGGAGGTGTCACGGGCAGGCCGTCGGAGAAGATGCCGCGGAGGTTGAATTTCAGTTTCGGGAACTTCGGGAAATAGTCGGTGAAGAACAGCGCGAAGCTATAGCGCTGGTCGGTCGGGCGCGGCACTTTGACGCCGTTGAGGTCTTCCCGAGTCTTCATCAGCGAGAAGCTGAGCCACGAGTCGGTGCCGGGTACAAACTGGCCGAAGAGCTTGAAGTCGAGGCCCATCGTGTAGCCTTTAGAGGTATTCTCGCCGGCATAGACTATCTTGAGGTTGTCGATTTCGTAGGGGATGAGGTTGCCGAGAAGCTTGTAATAAGCCTCGCCCGAAAGCTTGAAGGGGCGGTCGAAGGCACGGAAGGTGTAGTCGCTGCCGAGGATAAACTGGAAACTTCGCTGCGACTTGATATTTTCGTTGAGGCCTATGACGGTGTTGCCGTCGGCGTCTTCGACAGGTTGCCGGAATTCCTTGTAGAATGGCGATTGATAGTAAAGGCCTGTCGCAAAGCGAAATGACCACTTCGGGGCGTTTTCGGGAACGAAGCCGATGCTCAGACGGGGGCTGACGAGGAATTCCTTGTTATAGTCCCAGTAAGAGAATCTAAGGCCGCCGTTGATGTTAAAGTATCCGGCCGAGGTCGACAGGCGGTATGAGTCCTGAACGAACATCGACATCTTCATGGTCGAGAGATCGTGGCGCGAGTCGAGGTTGTAGATCACCTTGAGGGCGTCGGGGTCGGCGGGTAGTGAGAAGCCGGCCGAGTCGCGCAGCTCCCATTCGCGGGTGCGGTCGAAAATCTTGGTGGCGTTGACCGTCAGGCCGTAGTTGAGATTATGGTTCTTGAGGCCTGTAGCACCGCGCAGACCGAGGCTGAAGACACTCGCCTTGAAGCGGGTGCGGGCGTGCTCGTGATAGCGGCCCACGCCGAGCTCACCGCCGATGGCACCGCCGTTGCCTCCGCCGCCTGTCGTGCCGGCCTGGTCTAGCCAATATTCGCCGCTGATATCATAGGTGACGAGCTCGTTGGTGAGGAAGCCCGAGGCGAGGAGGGTGAACATATTCGCGCGGTTGGGCTTGAAATCGAGGGTGCAAGCGCCGAAATAGGTCTCGAACTTATCTTTCTCGAGACCGTCGAAGTAGACCTTGAACTGCTTGGCGTCGGTCGAGGTGCCGAAGTTTGTCGAACGGCTGTGAGGCACGAACTTATAGTTGTTGATGGCGATGTTGCCGAGGAATCCGGCCTTCCACTTCGAGTTTATCTGAAAGGCCATGTTGGTCTGATAGTCGAAGAAGCGCGGGTCATACTCGCCCTTCTCGTCCATCGAACTCAGCAGCGACGAATTGCTCTTGTATCTGATGCCGTGGATCTGCTTGAAGCGCTTGCCCGAGGTGCCGATAGAGAAGCTGCCGCCCATAAGTCCGGCGCTCAGCGAACCCTCGAAAGCCTCGGGCTCGCGGTAGGTTATGTCGAGAACGCTCGACATGCGGTCGTCGTACTGCGCGGGGAAGCCGCCCGTCGAGAAGCCGATGGCGCCGACGAGGTCGGGGTTGATGACGCTGAGACCCTCCTGCTGACCCGAACTGACGAGCTGCGGACGGTAGACCTCGATGCCGTTGATATAGACGCTGTTCTCGTCATACGAGCCGCCGCGGACGCTGTATTGCGACGACATCTCATTGTTCGAACTAACGCCGGCCATGGTCGAGATGAGCGACTCGACGCTGCCGCCGTTGACGTCGGGGGCGAGCTTATATGAATCAGCGTCGATCTTCTGGATGGCGCCGGTCTGTTTCTGATAGTCAGTAACTTCGATGCCGCCGAGAGTATAAGTTGCGGGCGTCATCTTGACGTTTAGGGTCACGTCGCCCTTGGCGTCGATGAGGCGCCTGCGCGAGTCCTCGTAGCCTATGCAGGTGAAAATCACTCTTATCGTGTCGCTCTCGGGCGCGGTGATAGAATACATGCCGTCGAGGCCGCTGGTGGCGCCGATGGCAGTACCCTCGACGCGGACCGAGGCAAACTCAAGCGGCTCGTTATTCTCGTCGGTCAGCTTGCCGTGGATTTTCACCGAAGCGGCAAAAGCCTCGCCGCAGAAAGCGAGCAGCAAGGTCAGGATGCATATTTTCAGGGATATATCTATTTTAAACATTGCTCAAATCGGTTATACCTTATATAACGGCGTTCGGGGTTAAAAATTATACAGGACGCCCGCTCTTTTTTTGCAAAAAAAATAGTAGTTTTGCAGTTAAAATCCAACGATATGACACGGCCCGCATCACAACGACTCCATTACTACGACATGCTCAAAGGCATCGCCATATTCATGGTCGTCGCCGGGCATATCCTGACGATGTGTATCCGAGGGATCGACCGCGCCGCCATCTTCAAGTTTATCGGCGAGATACATATGCCGCTGTTTTTCTTCATCAGCGGCGTGATGTCGTTCAAGCTCGCGGCCGGCGGCGCAATCGTTCGCCCCGACCTCGCGAAGCGGGCCCGGCAACTGCTCGTGCCTATGGTCGTCGTCAGTTCGATATGGATTTATTACTTACCTCACTCGGGCCTTCAGAGCCCCCTCGACTCGACCTGGAGCGGCCTGTGGCACGACCAATGGAAAAACGGCTACTGGTTTACGCTCTGCCTCTTCGAAATCATCGCGCTCTATGCCGCCCTGACGGGCATCTACCGGCGCTGCCGCAGGCTCTGGCAGGAAATCGCTGTCACCGTCGTAATCTGGGCCGCGTTAGGCGTACTCTGCTACCTCGTGCTGCCTCACGACCTTGTCAACATTCTCGGCCTCGGGCAGATGATGCAGTTCTTCCCGGCATTCATGGCCGGCGCCATCTCCCGACGCCATGCCGAGGGCTTCAGCCGGCTCGTCGCAAGCTCGGGCGCCGTGACAGCCTCGCTCCTCATCGAAGGCGCCCTGCTCTATTTCATCTCATGGCCGTGGGAATTATGCAATCCGCACCCCGTAATCGTCTCGGTTGCCCGCTCGCTCTTCCACATCTCGCTGGCCATAACGGCCATCTCCGTCGTCAAGCCCTGGAGCGCCGAGGCATACACGCCCGAGTATCCCGACGGTCGCCCGTGGGCAAGGATGTGGAGCTACCTCGGCACCCACAGTCTCGAGATCTACCTCCTCCACTACTTCTTCCTCTTCCCGATGGGATGGATGCGTGAGACGCTCGTTGAAATGAACCTCGCTTTCGTGCCGCTGCTCGCAGTGGCATCGGCCGGAGCCGCCGCGGTGATAGCCGTGACTCTCGGCCTCAATTATATAATTTCAAAATCAAAAAGCCTGTCACTGCTGCTGACAGGGCGATAAATAGAACAAAGACAGACAATGAATGTAGCAATCGTAGGCACCGGTTATGTCGGGCTCGTCTCGGGCGCCTGTTTCGCCGAAATGGGCGTCGACGTCACCTGCATAGACATCAACCGCGAAAAAATCGACTCTATCATCCGAGGCGTCATGCCGATTTATGAGCCCGGACTCGACGACCTCGTCAAACGCAACGTCAAGGCCGGCAGACTCCACTTCTCGACCGACCTCGCCAAAGTCATCGACGACATCGAGGTCGTCTTCTGCGCCGTCGGCACCCCGCCCGACGAGGACGGCTCGGCCGACCTGAGCTATGTCGTCGACGTAGCCCGCACATTTGCCCGCAACATAAAGAAATATACCATCCTCGTCACCAAATCGACCGTACCCGTCGGCACGTCGAAGATAGTCAAGGACGTCATCCGCGGCGAGCTCGCCAAACGCGGAGAGGACATACCATTCGAGGTGGCGTCGAACCCCGAGTTTCTCAAGGAGGGCGCGGCTATCAAAGACTTTATGTCGCCCGACCGCGTCGTCATCGGCGTCGAGAGCGAGCGCGCCCGTCGCGTCATGGAGAGGCTCTACCGTCCCTTCCTGCTCAATAACTTCAGGGTGCTCTTCATGGACATCCCCTCGGCCGAGATGACTAAATATGCCGCCAACTCGATGCTGGCCACGCGCATCTCATTCATGAACGACATAGCCAACCTCTGCGAGATTGTCGGTGCCGACGTCAACATGGTGCGCAAGGGCATAGGCAGCGACGCCCGCATCGGCGGCAAGTTCCTCTACCCCGGCTGCGGCTACGGTGGCTCGTGCTTCCCGAAGGACGTCCGCGCGCTGATACGCACAGGTGAGGTCAACGGCTATGAGATGCGCGTCATCAAAGCTGTAGAGGAGGTCAACGAGCGTCAGAAGAGCATCGTCTTCGACAAACTTGCGGCGGCTCTTGCCGACCTCAACGGACGCAACATCGCGCTCTGGGGCCTCGCCTTCAAGCCCGAGACCGACGACATGCGCTGCGCGCCCTCTCTCGTCATCATCGAGAAACTGCTCAAGGCAGGCGCCACAGTGACCGTATTCGACCCGGTCGCCGAAGACGAATGCCGACGCCGCATAGGCGACGCCGTTAGATATGCCACCGACATGTATGACGCCGTCGTCGACGCCGACGCATTAGCGCTCGTGACCGAGTGGAAACAGTTCAGGCTGCCGTCGTGGAAGGTCATCCGCAAGGCCATGCGCGGCAACCTCATCGTCGACGGCCGCAACATCTACCAGGCCGCCGATATGATTGAAGAAGGATTCGACTACCGCTGCATCGGCGGATAAAATATTGACACTCATGAACGAAAGAATACTTATGTCGCGAGTTCATCTCGGCGGCAACGAACGTAAATATATCGACAAGGCCTTTGAGAACGACTGGGTTCTGCCTCTCGGCCCCAACGTCGACGACTTCGAACACCGTCTCGAAAAATATCTCGGCGCCGACGCCGTCGTGGCTCTCAGCGCCGGCACGGCCGCGATACACCTCGGTCTTGTGATGCTCGGTGTCGGCCCCGGCGACGAGGTCATATGCCAGTCATTCACCTTCGCGGCCTCGGCCAACCCGATAATCTACCAGGGTGCCAAGCCCGTCTTCGTCGACAGCGAAGCCGGCAGCTGGAACATCGACCCCGAACAGCTCGAGCGCGCCATCGTCGAGCGTCACCGCATCACCGGACGCTACCCCACCGCCATCATCCCCGTCGACCTCTACGGCATGCCCGCCCGCCTCGATGAGATACGCGACATCGCCGGCCGCTACGGCATCCCCGTGCTCGAAGACGCCGCCGAGGCTCTCGGCTCGGTCTACAAAGGCCGCAAATGCAGCACCTGG
The DNA here is from genome assembly GCA_945828175.1 of uncultured Bacteroidales bacterium. GTDB lineage: Bacteria > Bacteroidota > Bacteroidia > Bacteroidales > Muribaculaceae > CAG-873. The sequence goes on from CALZQD010000121.1 coordinate 5,543, forward strand.
GGCAACTACGGCGCGCTGAGCTTCAACGGCAACAAAATCATCACCACCTCGGGCGGCGGCGCACTCGTCTGCCCCGACAAAGAGTCGGCAGGCCGCGTCAAATTCTATGCCACCCAGGCCCGCGAAAACCGCCCCTACTACTACCACGAGACCATCGGCTACAACTACCGTCTTAGCAACATCTCGGCCGGCATTGGCTGCGGACAGATGGAGGTGCTCGAGCCCCACATCGAGAGCCGCCGCCGCAACCACGCCATCTATATG
>CALZQD010000122.1 GCA_945828175.1 uncultured Bacteroidales bacterium
AGATTCCTCTACGTCTCGTGGGCTCGGAGATGTGTATAAGAGACAGGGGCAGGGTCTTGTCGGCGTAGACGCGGGTGATGTATTTGCCGTAGACGGGGAGTGCCATCGAGGCGCCCTGGCCCTGGGCCATGTTGTTGAAGTGGATGTAGCGCTCGTCGCCGCCTACCCAAACGCCCGAGACGAGGTCGGGGGTGAAGCCCATAAACCAGCCGTCGGCGTTGAAGTTGGTGGTGCCGGTCTTGCCACCCATCTGTGCTGTGATGTTATAGGGTGGACGGCGCAGGCGGTTGCCGGTGCCGGCGTCGATGACGTTGAGGAGCATCGAGAGGATGCGCCAGTAGCCTTTCTCGGTGATGACCTCGGTGTGAATCGGGGTGAAGTCGCTGATGATGTTGCCGTTGGCGTCGGCGATGGCGGTGACGAACATCGGGTCGACGCGCATGCCTTTATTGGCGTAGGCGGTGTAGGCTGTAACCATCTCTTTGACCGAGACTTCGCAGGGGCCGAGGCAGAGCGACATCACGGCCGGCAGACGGTTGGTGATGCCGTAGCTGTGCATGCGCTTGACGAGCTCGGCGGGGCTTAACTGTGCCATCAGACGGGCTGAAATCCAGTTGTTTGAATTGGTAAGCGCCCATTTGAGGTCGACCATCTCGCCGACACGGGCCGAGCCCGAGTTGCGGGGCGACCAGGGGCGGCCGCTCTCGTCGGTGTAGGTGGGCTGCTCGTTGAGGAACATGTCGCAGGGGGTGAAGTCCGACTCCATGGCGTAGGTGTAGAGGAATGGCTTGATGGTCGAACCGATCTGGCGTCGGCCTGTCGACACCATGTCATACTGGAAGAACTTGAAGTCGGGGCCGCCGACATATGCCTTGACATAACCTGTCTTGGGGTCCATCGACATGAAGCCCGTGCGGAGGAAGTGCTTGGTATAGAGCAGCGAGTCGAGGGGCGTCATCACCGTGTCGACCGGTCCGTCGTAGCTGAAGACGGTCATTTCGACGGGAACGTCGAACTCGCGGCGAATCTCGCTCTCGCTCTTGCCGGCGACTTTGCCGACGCGGTGGCGCTCGCTCTGACGGATAGCGTTGTCAATGAGCTTGTTGCGCAGTTCGGCGGTGAGCTCGGCGGGGTTAGAGGAGTAGGGCGCTGTCGACGAATTGCGTTTCTCTCGGAAGAACTGCTGCTGGAGGCTGCGCATATGCTCGTTGACGGCCTGCTCGGCGTAGGTCTGCATTCGCGAGTCGAGAGTGGTGTAGATCTTGAGGCCGTCGTTGTAGATATCGTAGTTGGTGCCGTCGGCCTTGGGATTTTTCTCGATCCAGCCGTAGAGCGGGTTTGTCTCCCAGGCGATTGAGTCGTCGGTGAATTTTTGGGCGTCCCACGACGGATAGTCGCTGCGGATGGGCTTCTTGGCTGTCAGATAGCGGCGCAGCTCTTCGCGGAAGTAGGGCGCGAGGCCTTCTTTGTGGTCTACGCGGTGGAAGTCGAGCGTGAGAGGCAGGGCCGAGAGCGAGTCGAGCTCGGCGCGCGAGAGCATGTCGGCCTTATACATCTGCTCGAGGACGGTGTTGCGGCGCAGGCGGGTGCGCTCGTTGTGGCGCACGGGGTTGAAATACGAGGGGTTCTTGGCCATGCCGACGAGCGTGGCGGCTTCTTCGATGCTCAAATCTGAGGCTTCTTTGTTGAAGTAGATCTTGGCGGCCGATTTGATGCCGACGGCATTATAGAGGAAGTCGAACTGGTTGAGATACATCTTAAGTATCTCTTCTTTAGAGTAAAAGCGTTCGAGTTTGGTGGCTATCATCCACTCGACGGGTTTCTGGAGGGCGCGGGCGACGATGTTGCTGCTCGGCGGAGTATAGAGCTGTTTTGCAAGCTGTTGGGTGATGGTCGAGCCACCGCCGGCGTTTTTCTGCTGGAGGAGGAGGGTCTTGACGGCGACGCGGGTGAGGGCGCGGGCGTCGATGCCCGAGTGCTCTCTGAAGCGCGAGTCTTCGGTGGCGATGAGGGCGTTGATGACGTTGGGCGAAATCTCGTCGAAGTCGGCGTAGACGCGGTTGCCGGTGCTGCGGAAGTAGCGGCCTATCTCGACGCCGTCGGCGGTGTAGACGACCGAGGCGAATTTGTCCTGGGGGTTTTTAAGTTCTTCGATAGGAGGCATATAGCCGACGAGGCCGTTGTATGCCATGATGAAGAATATGATGGCGCAGCCGACGAGGGCTGCGAAGATGATCCAGAGCCGTTTGATGATCTTTTTGGTGCGGGGCTTGATAGCGTTCGCACTCGTCTTTGACGAAGTCTTTGATGCTGAGTTGTTTGATGTTGCCATAGTGATATGGTAAAGTTAACTTACAAAGTTAACACTTCTCGCCCAAATATGCAACAGCAACGCCGCTGACGCGGCAATGAGCAATGAGTAATTAGTAATTCGTAATTAGTGATATGGTCGGCTCGGCTACGGCTTGCTGGTAGCTTGTCGCTTGTTTGTCGGTGGTTTGAAGGGGGAGGGCCGGTGTTGGCGTGGTCAGCGGATGATTTGGCCTATGTGGGCGGAAACGGCGGCTCCCGGCGCAGGGTTGGCTGGGTCGGGAGTCGTGTTGGCGGCCGTGGGGCCGTCAGAATATTGTTTGCCGATTGGCTCGGGTTCTATTATTTGAGGGCGTCTTTAACAGCGTCGTTGGGAACCATGTCTTCTTTGAAGACGTAAGCGCCTGTCTTGGGAGATTTCACCATTTTGATGACCTTGCTGTATGTACGGCCTTCACCTTTCTGAAGTGATGCGACGGTTTTCTTTGCCATATCTCAGTGCCTTATTTTATTTCTTTGTGAACTGTTACACGCTTAAGGATGGGGTTGTATTTCTTAAGCTCAAGTCTCTCGGTTGTGTTCTTGCGGTTTTTGGTAGTGATATATCGTGATGTGCCGGGCATACCGCTTGCCTTGTGTTCGGTGCATTCGAGGATAACCTGCACGCGATTACCTTTTGCTTTCTTTGCCATCTTCTTAGAATCCTATGAATTTAATGTCGTTATCGTTTAAATATCCCTGCTCGTAAGCTTTAGTGATAGCTGCGTTGAGGCCGAGCTTGTTGATTGTGCGCAGACCGGCGGCTGAGATCGTCAGGCTGATCCAGATGCCTTGTTCAACCCAGTAGAATTTCTTGTTGAAGAGGTTGACGTTGAATTTGCGTTTTGTGCGACGCTTCGAGTGTGAGACGTTGTTGCCCACAAGTGCTTTCTTACCGGTAATTTGACAAATCTTTGACATGGCTGTTTACTGGTTTATCTTATTCTTGTTCTTGTTTGTTAATTAGCGTGTCAGGTGAGCCGCTTGCCGTTCTCATATCGTCGCCGGGCGCATCTTTCCGCGGCGGCTTTTTAGCAAGAGCCACAAAACAGAGTGCAAAGTAACTTATTTTTTGTCACTCCGCCAAATTTTTACCTCTGTTTTTCAATATTTTTTTATTGACGCTGTGCTTTACATTATATAAAGTCAATAACTTTACGCAAATTTTTTGCTGTGGGGTGTAATAAATCGCGGCGTTGTGCGTCTTATTTGCGTAACCACTTTTTAAACAGCAATGGAAAATATCCTTACAGCCGAAAATATCGTCAAGACATATACGCGCCACCGCGCCCTCGACGATGTGTCGATTGCCGTCCCGCGCGGCAAGGTCTACGGTCTGCTCGGCCCCAACGGTGCCGGCAAGACCACCCTCATCCGCATCATAAACCACATCACCGCGCCCGACAGCGGCACCGTCACCTTCAACGGCCATCAGCTCTGCGAGGCCGACGTCGCCAACATCGGCTACCTCCCCGAGGAACGCGGTCTCTATAAAAAGATGAAAGTCGGCGACCAGGCCGTCTTCTTCGCCCGCCTCAAGGGCCTCGACCGCGCCACGGCCACCAAGGCCCTCAAAGAGTGGTTCGAGCGCCTCGAGATTGCCGACTGGTGGGATAAGAAAGTCGAGGAGCTCTCGAAAGGCATGGCTCAGAAAGTGCAGTTTATCGTCACCGTGCTCCACCGCCCCGAGCTCCTCATCTTCGACGAGCCATTCTCGGGCTTCGACCCCATCAACGCCAACATCCTCAAACGCGAGATACTGCGCCTGCGCGACGAGGGCGCCACGGTCATCTTCTCGACCCACAACATGGCCAGCGTCGAAGAGCTCTGCGACAGCATAACCCTCATCAACAGCTCGCGCAACATCCTGACGGGTAATGTCCGCGACCTGCGCCAGCAGTTCTCAGACAACACCTTTGAGTTCAGCTTCCTCGGCGACGAGCGCAAGCTCGCCGAGGCCGTCACCCCGATGGTCCGCGCCCTCGACATGCAGGGTCTCGACCGCGACGGCTTTCAGACCGTCTCGCTCCGCCTCAACGAAGCCGGCGACCTCCGCGACGTCATCGGCGCCGTCAACTCTGCCGTCGGCCTCAAGGCCTTCAAGCAGCAGCTCCCGACGATGAACGACATCTTTATCCGCACCGTTGAATCATTTAACCAGTCACAACAGCAATGAACTCACCCCTCTCAATAATCATCACGCGCGAATATCTCGAGCGCGTCAAACGCAAGAGCTTCATCATTTCGACGATACTCACCCCGCTGTTCATGATCCTGCTGATGATAGCCCCCGCCCTCATCGCCATGATCTCGACCCCCGAGCAGAAAGAGATTGCCGTAGTCGACGAATCGGGCATGATAGGCCGCACCCTTCAGAACAACGAGAGCGTCCGCTTCATCGACACCCGCAAGACCCTCGGCGAGCTCATGGCCGACGAAGACCTCTACGGCGTCCTCGTCATCGGTGCCGACATCATCAAAAATCCGTCGAACGTCTCGCTCTACACCCGCGGCTCCCTCTCGATGCAGCTCGAAAACGAGATTTCGTCGAGCATCAAGCACACCGTCGAGTCAATCCGCCTCAAAGAATATAACATCGCCAACCTCACCCGGATCATGGAGGAGATCAACGCCGATGTCAGTCTCTCGACCTTCCGCCTCGACAAAGACGAGAGCTCCGAGACCTCGTCGGTCATGAGCTATATCATCGGCATGGTCATGTCGCTGATGCTCTATATGTTTATCCTTCTCTACGGCCAGATGGTCATGACCTCTATCATCGAGGAGAAGAACAACCGCGTCCTCGAGATCGTCGTCTCCTCGGTCAAGCCCGCCTACCTCATGCTCGGCAAGATCCTCGGCGTCGGCCTCGTCGCCCTCACCCAGATACTCATCTGGGCCCTCATCATCTGCTCGGTGACAACCTGGGGCATACCCTCGCTCGTCGCCGGCGTCACCGACGGCGACCTCCTCTCGAGCTTCGGCGTCCTCGGCGACTCGGGCTATATGCTCAGCCTCTTCGGCTACCTTATCCTCTTTCTCATCGGCGGCTACCTCTTCTTCTCGGCCATCTACGCCGCCATCGGCTCGGCTGTCGACAACATCCAGGACGCCAGCCAGCTGCAGAGCGTCGCCGTCATCCCCATCATCCTCGGCATGGTCTTCTCGATGACCGTCGTCAACGACCCCGACTCGACAATGGCCCTCTGGGCCTCGATTGTGCCGCTCACCTCGCCCATGGTCATGATGGCCCGACTGCCCTTCGGCATCCCTGCCTGGCAGATTGTCACCTCGCTCGTCGTGCTCTACCTCTCGTTCATCTTCCTCGTGTGGCTTGCCGCCAAGATCTACCGCGTCGGCATCTTCATGTACGGCAAGAAACCCTCCTTCGCCGAGCTCATCCGCTGGGCCCGCTACAAGTAAAATCTATAATATACATATATAA
>CALZQD010000123.1 GCA_945828175.1 uncultured Bacteroidales bacterium
ACACACTGCATATCGTCGGCAGCGTCAGATGTGTATAAGAGACAGGGACAAACTCGTCGTTGCCCGCGCCCGCCGCGCACAGCGTTTCCTCTCGCAGCCCTTCCACGTCGCCGAGCAGTTTACAGGCCTCCCCGGCGTGATGGTGCCCCTGAGCGAGACTATCCGCGGTTTCAAGATGATTCTCAACGGCGAGATGGACGAATACCCCGAACAGGCATTCCTCAACGTCGGCACAATCGACGAAGCAATCGCCAAAGGAAAGAAACTTCTCAGCGAAGTAAAATAATAAAGCATATCAACAATAACCATGATACTAAAAATTATTTCGGCAGTCGAGATCGTCTTCGAGGGTGAAATCACCTCCGTGACGCTGCCCGGCACCATGGGCGCCTTTACGGTGCTGAAAAACCACGCGTCGCTCATTTCGACGCTCGCACCGGGAAAAATAACTTATGTTCCCGCCGGTGAGGCTGAACACGATGCCAGCGAAATCGATATCGAGGGCGGTGTCGCCGACGTCGACAATAATGTAGTATCTGTTTGCCTCTACTGAGATTATGAAGAAACTCCTGTCGATAATAACAGTCATGCTTCTGGCTCTGGTCGCGGCGCCCGCCGTCTCGGCTGCTGACGCCGAAGAAGGCCATGACGGGAAACTCGATCCTAAAGAAATCATCTTCGAGCATCTCGGAGACGGTTACGGCTGGGAGGTTCCCTTCAACCACCATGTGCGCATGCCTCTGCCCTGCATCGTCATCGGCAAAGACGGTCTGCACATATTCTCGTCGTCGCGCATCGCCGACGGCAAGACATATGTCGACGGCAAAGCCGAGTTTAAGATTGCCGGCCACGACAGCAAATACAAAGGCAAGATTGTCGAAATCGTCGACGGCCACGAAGAAAAGCCTATCGACATCTCGATTACCAAAAACGTCTGCGCGATTTTCATCACCGTCCTGATTGTCATCGCCATGATGTTTGCCGTCGCACGCTTCCACCGCCGCAACGGCTTCCATGCCCCCCGCAAAGGCCTCGGTGCGATAGAGTCGCTCATTGTCTTCATATATGACTCGGTAGTCAAGGAGACTCTCGGCGACAATGCAAAGAAATTCGCGCCTTATCTGCTGACGGTGTTCTTCTTCATCTTCACGATGAACCTCATGGGCCTGATGGTGGTCTTCCCCGGCGGCGCGAATCTGACAGGCAATATCGCCGTAACCCTTGTGCTCTCGATTATCACTTTCCTTGTGACAAACCTGTTTGCCACAAAACATTACTGGAAAGAGATTTTTTGGCCCGACGTGCCTCTTTGGCTCAAATTCCCTCTGCCGATTATGCCCGCAATCGAGATATTCGGTATGTTCACGAAGCCGGCGGCACTCACAGTGCGTCTCTTCGCAAACATGATGGGCGGCCACATGATAGTCATCGTGCTGACATTGCTGATCTTTATCTTCGCAGCGGTAAATCCGGTTGCCGGTGGTGCGACAACAGTGGTGTCGGTACTCTTCTCGATATTCATGCTCCTCATTGACGTTCTGGTCAGCTTTATCCAGGCTTATGTCTTCACGATGCTTTCAACCATCTTTATTTCTTTGGCTCAGGCGAAGGAAGAGCATCACGAAAAGAAAGTCGAGGCCCGCGAAGAAAAAGAAAATAAGGCAGAGGCAGCCCAGCTCGCCGCAACACAGAAATAGAAAACAATCAAACAAAATAACAACCTAAAAAAATTAAAGATTATGTTTGGACTTTTAGCAGAACTTTCAGTAACAGGTCTTGGCGCCAGCATCGGCGCAGCAATCGCAGCAATCGGCGCAGGTATCGGTATCGGCAAAATCGGTGCTGCCGCTATGGAAGCAATCGCACGTCAGCCCGAAGCCGCCGGCGATATCCGCAGTAATATGATCGTGATCGCTGCTCTCGTCGAGGGTGTTGCCCTCTTCGCGGTTATCGTTTGTGTGCTCGCTCTGTTCGTTTAATCTCAAATTAAATTCAAATGGATCTTTTCACGCCTGACCTCGGCTTGATATTCTGGATGTTCGTATCCTTTGCCGTGCTCTTTTTCATCCTCTGGAAATTTGCGTGGCCGGTCATCTTAAAGACTGTTGATAGCCGTGCCGATCTTATCGACAAAGGTGTGGAGTATGCCCAGAACGCTAAGCAGCAGCTTGACGAAGCCAAAAAGAATGCCGATCAGTACATAGCCGACGCCCGTCGCCAACAGGCTGACATGCTCCGCGATGCAGACCGCATCAAGACCCAGATCATCGAAGAGGCCCGCAGCGCCGCTCAGGTCGAGGCCCAGAAGGTGATGGACGCCGCTAAGGTACAGATCGAACAGCAGCAGAAAGAAGCTCAGCATCAGTTCCGCAATCAGGTCAGCGAATTCGCCCTCCAGATTGCCGAAAAAGTAGTCAAGAACCAGATGGCCGACACCAAGGCGCAGACTAAACTCGTCGACAAGCTCCTTGACGAGATGGCCGATAAAAACTAAGCTTAATGAACGAAGGACTTATACCACACCGATATGCCAAAGCGCTCTATAAAGTTGCCGTCGAACGCGGCGAAGACCGGGCGCTCTATGACCTCTGCGGCCGGCTCGCTGACGCTTTCGCCGAAGAACCGACTATCCAGCAGACGGTCGCAAACCCCTTTGTCTCCGACGCCGACAAACTAAAGCTGCTCATGACAGCCGCCGGCGCCACCGACAAAGACCATACCTACTGCGATTTCCTGAAACTGCTCGCCGACAACCGTCGCATTGATTTCGCGGGCGCTGTCGCCCGTGACTATCGGGCTATCTATCGCTGTCAGAACAATATCTATCGCGTCGATGTGGTATCTGCCGCTAAATTAGATCCATCAGAAGAAGAGCGCCTCAAAAAGCTGATCGAAGACCGGCTCGACGGCGGTAAAATGGAATATACCTCTTCGGTCGATTCGTCGCTCATCGGCGGCTTTACTGTAAACATCGACAACAGGCGTCTCGATGCCTCTGTCAAAAATCAACTCAAACAGCTGCGCCTGGCGCTCATTAATTAATTTGAAAATCTTTACCAAAGCATAACAATGATTAATCCAAGCGAGATCTCTGAAGTCTTAAAACAACAACTTGAGAGTGTTAATTCAAAAGTCTCTTTTGAAGAAGTAGGCTCTGTGCTCGAGGTCGGCGACGGCGTCTGCCATGTCTATGGCCTCGACAACGTGTGCGCCAACGAGCTCGTCGAGTTTGAAAACGGTGTCAAAGGCGTCGCTCTCAACCTCGAGGAAAGCAATGTCGGTGTCATCCTGCTCAACAACGTCAACAAAGTGTCTGAGGGCATGACGGTCAAACGCACCGGCGAAATCGCCTCTATCCCCGTCGGCGAAGGTCTCCTCGGACGCGTCATCAATGTGCTTGGCGAACCTATCGACGGCAAAGGCCCGATCAAGGGCGACCTCATCAACCTGCCTCTCGAACGCAAGGCTCCCGGCGTAATCTACCGTCAGCCCGTCAAGCAGCCGCTCCAGACAGGTATCAAGGCCGTCGACTCTATGGTGCCCATCGGCCGCGGCCAGCGCGAGCTCATCATCGGCGATCGTCAGATTGGTAAGACTGCCATCGCCATCGACACCATCATCAATCAGCGCCAGTGCTACGAGGCAGGTAAACCCGTCTATTGTGTCTACGTCGCAATCGGCCAGAAAGCATCGTCTGTCGCAGCTACAGTCGAGACCCTGCGCAAATACGGCGCCCTCGACTATACCGTCGTCGTTTCGGCAACCGCCGCCGACTCGGCTGCCATGCGCTACTACTCGCCTTTCGCAGGCGTTGCTATCGGCGAATACTTCCGTGACACCGGCCGCGACGCCCTCATCATCTACGACGACCTCTCGAAACAGGCCGTCGCCTACCGTGAGATTTCGCTCATCCTCAAACGCCCCTCGGGCCGCGAGGCTTACCCGGGCGATATCTTCTACCTCCACTCGCGTCTGCTCGAACGTGCGGCCAAAATCATCGACAACCAGGAAATCGCCGCCAAGATGAACGACCTCCCCGAGGTCCTCAAGCCCATGGTCAAAGGCGGCGGCTCGCTCACTGCGCTTCCTATCATCGAGACCCAGGCCGGCGACGTCTCGGCTTATATCCCGACCAACGTAATCTCGATTACCGACGGTCAGATTTTCCTCGAGACAGCCCTCTTCAACCGTGGTATCCGCCCGGCCATCAACGTCGGTATCTCGGTATCGCGTGTCGGCGGTAATGCCCAGATCAAATCAATGAAGAAAGTCGCCGGTACCCTCAAGATCGACCAGGCACAGTTCCGCGAGCTCGAGTCGTTCACCAAATTCGGCGGCGACATCGACCCCGTCACAGCCCGCGTTATCGACAAGGGCCGCAAGAACGAGCGTCTGCTCATCCAGCCCCAGTATCATCCCATGTCGGTCGAACACGAGGTCGCCATCATCTATTGCGGTGTCAACGGCCTGCTCGAGAACGTTCCCCTCGACAAGGTGGCCGAGTTCGAGAAACAGTTTATTCAGCTTCTCGCCGCCAAATATAAAGATACCGTCCTGACCCCGATAGGGCAGGGCAAGCTCACCGACGACGTCACTTCGAAAATCAACGAGGCCGCCGCTCAGATAGCAGGTCAATTCTAAAACATAATCGTCAGAATACTTTTTAATACATCAAGATGGCAACACTAAGAGAGTTAAAAGGACGCATCGGGTCGGTCGCCTCATCAGAGAAAATCACCGGCGCCATGAAAATGATTTCGTCGGCCAAAATGCACAAGGCCGAGGGAGCGCTCAAGCGTCTGGTGCCTTTCCGCAATCAGATCGAGACGATAATGGGCAATCTGCTCAGCGCCGATGCCGACTTCACATCTCCTCTCGTCGAGTCTCATCTTGAAGTCAAACGCGTCAGCCTCGTCGTTCTCGGTAGCGACGAGGGCCTCTGCGGCGCATACAACACCAATATCTTCAAGCAGCTTGTCGCCCGTATCGACGAGCTGCGCGAACGATATGGCCTCGGTGTCGCTGTCGATGTTTATCCGGTCGGCAAGAAGATGCTCAAGGCCGTTACCAAGATCGACCGTAAAGGTGTCGATATCGTCAAAGACATTGCGGTCACCTCGAAAAGCGAGGGCCGCAGCGTCAGAGACTTCATGGCGGCTCTCAACGACGCTTACGTCTCGGGTGCCACCGACCGTGTCGAGGTCATCTATGTCCATTATCATTCGGCCGGACGCCAGCGCCTGACCGACATCACCTTCCTGCCCGTCAACAGCGCCGATCTCGGCGGCGACGCCGCAGCAAAAGGCGCTTCGAGGCCTTATCTCTTCGAGCCCGACCCGCAGACAATCTTCAGCACAGTTCTGCCGCTCTATCTCCTCTCGACAATGCAGGAGATTTTCGCCCAGAACCGTGCATCGGAACAGGCTGCCCGCGTCATGGCTATGCAGAGCGCAAACGACAATGCCAAGAAGCTCCTCGAACAACTTCAACTCGAATACAACAAACTGCGTCAGCAAAGCATCACCAGCGAACTGCTCGACATCGTCGGCGGTCAGGTCAGAGACTGACGGTAAAGTGAAATATATAATAGTAAAACTTGATAGACCATATTTTCAATGGGTAGTGTAAAAGATTATTTTTCATCATTAGGTTCGGGTATCGCAAGCCTTGTAAAAGGCATGCAGGTCACCGGCAAGGAATTTGTCA
>CALZQD010000124.1 GCA_945828175.1 uncultured Bacteroidales bacterium
TACACACTGCATATCGTCGGCAGCGTCAGATGTGTATAAGAGACAGGACGAGCGCACATACGAGCGCGCCGTTGCACTCCGTGCCGTCACCTCTACCGACGCCATGACCGCCGACTGGGCCCACCTGCCCTACGACTTCCTTGCCAAGGTCTCGAACGAAATCATCAACACCGTCCGCGGCGTCAACCGCGTATGCTACGACATCTCCTCAAAACCACCGGCAACAATCGAATGGGAATAACTCTCACTAATTTTGAATGTTGAATTTTGAATTATAAGTTACTTAAAGGAGCTCGAGATACAGAAGATATTCTCGGGCTTCTTTTTAATTCAACATTCAAAATTCAACATTCAAAATTATACAGGATAATATAACGGCAATGATGACGTTATATAAATAATGTGTAATTTTGCATTTATGAGAATCAACAGAATATTATCGGCGGGTGTGGCCGCGATGTTAGTCGCGACGGTTGTGTCGTGCGGCGGCGCAAAACTATCTGTCGCCAACGAGCAGATGGAGCGCGGCGAATATTACGACGCATCGAAGACCTACCGCAAAATCTATAACAAGCTGACCAAGCGCGAGGAACGTCCGCTGCGCGGCGAAGTGGCCTACAAGATGGCCGAATGTCACCGCCTGTTGGGCCAGAGCGCCCGCGCCTCGGCGGCTTATCAGAACGCGATACGCTATGAGTGGCCCGACACGTCGGCATACCTCAAATTGGCGCAGATGCTCCACGCCGAGGGCAAATATGCCCAGGCCGTGAAAGCCTACGAAGACTATCTGGTGATGAAACCCGGCGACGCATCGGCGTCGAACGGCCTCGTCGGCGCCCGCATGGGCCTCGACAAAGCCAACACGACCCGCTATGTAGTCAAAAACGCCAAACTCTTCAACTCGCGCCGCTCTGACTACGCGCCGATGTATTTCGACGCGTCGCTCGACCGCCTCTATTTCACCACGACCAACGAGAAGGTCAACGGCGCCAAGCGCAGCGAAATCAACGGCATGAAAAAGAGCGATATATGGATGGCCACGAAAGACGAACGCGGCGAATGGAAACGTCCCGAACCGGTCGAAGGCGAACTCAACACCGAAGCCGAGGAAGGGATTGTATCGTTCTCGCCCGACGGCTCGACGATGTATCTCACCCGCGCCCGTCGCGAACCCAACTCTAACACGGGCGTAGAAATCTATACCTCGCAGCGCAGCGATGCCCAATGGAGCGCGCCCGTGAAGTTCGAGATCACGGCCGACACGCTCTCGAGCTACGGTCATCCGGCCGTGTCGCCCGACGGTAACTGGCTCTACTTCACCTCCGACATGCCCGGCGGCTCGGGCGGCAAAGACATCTGGCGCATCAACCTGCGCGAGCGTGCCGGTTCGCTCGAGAATCTCGGCGAATGGATCAATACCCCGGGCGACGAGATGTTCCCCTATATGCGCACCGACTCGGTGATGTATTTCGCGTCGAACGGCCATCCCGGCTACGGCGGCCTCGACATCTTCCGTGCCGAGATGACACGCTCGGGCGGCTGGAGCGTCACCAACATGGGACGCCCTGTCAACTCGTCGGCCGATGACTTCGGCATCACCTTCGGCGCGGGCGAAAGCGGCTTTTTAAGCTCTAACCGCGGCGACAACCGAGGCTACGACCACCTCTACTCTTTCGAGCTTCCCGAGCTCAAGATACTCATCAGCGGCTGGGTGCTCGACCGCGACGAAGAGCCTGTGCCCAACGCCGTGATACGCATCGTCGGCAACGACGGCAGCAACCAGAAGCAGGTGGCCCGCGACGACGGCTCGTTCTCGTTCCCGCTCGACCGCGGCGTCAGCTATGTCATGCTCGCCGGCGCCAAAGGCTATCTCAACAGCAAACAGGAATTCACGTCGGACATAGCCGAAGAAGACGCCGAATATGCCGTCGACTTCATCCTCGCCTCGATCACGAAGCCAGTCGTAATCGACAATATCTTCTATGACTACGACAAGGCGACGCTCAAGCCCGAGTCGAAGGCAGCGCTCGACGAGATGGTTCAGGTGCTCCGCGACAACCCCAACGTCACCATCGAGATGGCCTCGCACACCGACCGCCACGGCTCTGACGAATACAATATCGGCCTGTCGGGACGCCGCGCCAAATCGGTCATCGACTACCTCATCGCCGCAGGCATCAGTCCCGACCGCCTACAGTCGCAGGGTTACGGCGAATCGCGTCCGAAGACAATCACCAAGAAGTTAGCCCGACTCTACCCGCAGTTTAAAGAAGGCGACCGCCTCACTGAGGAATTCATCGAGGCACTCTCGCCCGAAGACCAGGCCGCAGCCGACCAGATAAACCGCCGCACCGAGTTCCAGGTACTGTCAATCGATTATCAGATGTACTAAATGCGATTCCGCACCGAAATAGAACAGCCCCGCGGCAGCTTCAGCATCAGTCACGACAGCGGCATCGTCATGCTCGGCTCATGCTTCACCGACAACATCGGTGGGCGTCTCGCCGCCGACGGTTTCAAGGTATGCTCGAACCCGCTCGGGCCACTCTACAACCCGCTCTCGCTGGCCGACTGCGTCGATAAACTCATCGACGGCTACCGCTACACGGCTGACGACATATACCTTGACAGCCAAGGTCTCGGCCACTGCCTCGACTACGCGTCGCGCTACAGCGGCAGCGACCGCGAGACGCTGCTCGACCGGGTAAACAGCGATTTCGACACACTGAAAGCCGCCTTCGCCGAGGCCGACACGCTGATAATAACCTTCGGCTCGGCCCACGGCTACTATATGGCCGACGGCAGCCGGCAGCTTCCCGTGGGCAACTGCCACAAACTCGACGACCGACTCTTCGAGCAGCGGATGATTGACTGCGAGGTGATAAGCGCCGCATGGGATCCGCTGCTTCGCGAACTCAGCGCCGCCGGCAAGCGCGTCATCCTGACGGTCAGCCCTATACGCCATCTCGCCTATGGCCTTGCAGGCAACTCGCTGACGAAAGCCAGGCTGCTGCTTGCCTGCGAGCGACTTAGACAGTACGCCAACTATTTCCCGGCTTTCGAGATCATGCTCGACGACCTGCGCGACTACCGCTTCTATGACGCCGACATGAAACACCCGACGGCCGTAGCCATCGACTATATATACGAAATCTTCGGCAAGACATACTTCAGCGACGCCACTGCCGCCAAAGCCCTTGCCTGCCGTCGTATCACTAAAACCGCACAACACCGCCCCATCAGGCAGGACTAATAGATACAGAAATGAACGCAAAGCTCTCGACATTAGCAACATATTGCGGAGTCACAAACGACTCCGACAGAGAAATCAGAACCTTATTGACAGATAGCCGCTCGAGTGCCGACACCGCCGACGCTCTTTTTTTTGCGATACGCACCGACGTCAACGACGGCCACCGCTATCTCTCCGACCTCTACCGCCGCGGCGTCAGAGCCTTCGTCGTCGACCACATCCCCGACATCATGCGCCACGCCGCTGACGCCGACTTCATCGTCGTCGACGACGTCAGCCGCGCCCTTAAGCAGATAGCCCGTCGCGTCAGACAGGAGTTCACGATACCCGTCGTCGGCATCACCGGCAGCCGCGGCAAAACCGTCGTCAAAGAGCTGCTCTACCATGCGCTGACGAAGGCCGGAGTCAAGGTTGCGAGGAGTCCGCGCAGCTGGAACTCGCAGCTCGGCGTACCCCTGTCGGTCTGGCAGCTCGAAGCTGACACCGAGGTCGCCGTCTTCGAGGCAGGCATCGACCGCGCAGGTCAGATGGCCGACCTCGCCGAAATAATCAGTCCGACAATAGGCATCCTCACCGAAATCACCGCAGAGCACGACAACGGCTTCACCTCGCGCGAAGAGAAAATCGTCGAAAAAGCCGCTCTCTTCGCCGGATGCGACACGATAATCTGCCCTGCCGCCGACACCGTCGCCTGCGACATCATCAGAAACCTCTACCCCGCCAAGACGGTCGTCTGCGTCGCCTCGGGCGACAATCTCAACCGCTCGCTCGCAGGCGCCGCCCTCAAGGCACTCGGCTACGACCCCGCGCTCGCCGAGGACGTCGACGAAGTGTCGACGCGCCTCGATGTATACGACGGCGTCAACAACTGCCTGATGATCTACGACGAGTTCAGCAACGACCTCGACTCGGTCGGCCGCGCCCTCGACTTCATGATGCGCCGAGCCACGACATCGCGCCGCAATACCCTCATAATCGGCGATCTCTTCCATCGCGCCGACGCCGACACCGCCGAGCTCTACCGCCGGCTCGCCGATATGCTCAAATCGCGCGGCATCGACCGCATCATCGCCATCGGCGGGGAAATCGGCCGTCACGCCGACGTCTTCGACCCGATGATTGCAACTGAATTTGTCAGCGACGCTGCCGCCTTTATCAGAGACTACGACATGTCGCGCTTCGACAGCGAGCTCATCCTCATCAAAGGCGACAAAGATTTCGCCGCCATCAAAGATTTACTCGAAAAGCCGCGCCACCAGACGATTTTCGAGGTTAACCTCGACTCGGTCGTCCACAACTACAACGCCTTCAAGAGCCTCGTCAAACCTTCGACAGGAATCATCGCCATGGTCAAGGCATCGGCCTACGGCACCGGAGCCCTCGAGATAGCCAAGACGCTGCAGAGCCAGGGTGCGTCGTATCTCGCCGTGGCCGTCGTCGAAGAAGGCGTGGCGCTGCGCCGCGCCGGCATCACAATGCCGATTATGGTGCTCAACCCCATGACGACCAACTATCAGGCATTGTTCAACTACCGCCTCGAGCCGGCCGTCTTCTCGCTGCGCGAACTCGACATACTCCTCGAACACGCGCGGCTCCACGACATGCACGGCTATCCGATCCACGTCAAGCTCGACACCGGCATGCACCGCGTCGGCTTCATCCCCTCTGAAATCGACGCCCTCGCCAAGGTGCTGAACGCTACCGACCGCGTCACGACCTCTTCGGTCTTCTCGCACCTCGCCACAGCCGACTGCCTCGACGAGAACACCTATACCCAAAGCCAGTTTGACGCCTTCGAGATGATGACCGGACGCCTCGCCTCGCTGCTGAAAAACAGTTTCAAGCGCCACATACTCAACACCGCCGGCATCATGCGTTTCCCCGAGCATCAGTATGACTTCGTGCGCCTCGGCATCGGCCTCTACGGCATCTCGCCGCTGCCGCCCGAGGAGACACGCATCGACCTGCGCCCCGTCGCCTGCCTCAGCTCGACCGTCATATCGCTCAAGAACTGGGACGCCGACACCACCATCGGCTACTCGCGCCGCGGCCGCGTCGAAGCGCCATCGGTCATCGCCACGATACCCATCGGCTATGCCGACGGCATCGACCGCCACTTCGGCTGCGGCCACAGCCGCTTCATAGTCAACGGCAAAGCCTGCCCGACGATAGGCAACATCTGCATGGACCTCTGCATGATCGACGTCACCGGCGCCGACGCCAAAATCGGCGACCGCGTCGAGATTTTCGGCAAAGACGCCCCGATCGAGGCCCTCGCCGAAGCCCGCGGCACGATACCCTACGAGATACTGACCTCGGTGTCGCCCCGCGTCCACCGAATCTACTTCCGCGAGTAAACGGACCTCGACCGGCCACGACTGTTTTACAGATATTTAGAGCCTGTTTCATAATAAATGTTAAAGCAGAGGCGGGCAGTCATTGAGCA
>CALZQD010000125.1 GCA_945828175.1 uncultured Bacteroidales bacterium
ACACTGCATATCGTCGGCAGCGTCAGATGTGTATAAGAGACAGGAGGCGGTATAGCAGTGGAGGTTGTTCGATAAACAACTTTCGGTGTGAATGATGATGTTAAGGCGCCGGCTGTCAGTCGACGAGGTTTCGCCAGGCGTAGATGTCTATGCCGTTGGCTTTGACAATTGAGTCGGTGATGGCCATGGGGTCGACGCCGAGTGCTTTGTGGAGCTCGAGTAGGCCGATGGCCGGAGTGAGGATGCGGCGGGTGCCTTCAGAGACCTTGTCGAGCGAGCTGCGGGCTTCGTCGAGGGTTACGCCGTCGACATAGAGCATCGGGTAGACGCTCTGCGAGAAGTCGACATTGAAGCCGTTGCCTGCGGCGAGGAGTTCGTCGAACTCGGCATGACCGCGGGCGGCACGATAGAGTGCTGCCTGGTTCTTGAGGCCGATGACGAGGCCGAGATACTGCAGGGCGTAGGTTTCGGCGCGGCCGAGGTTGTTGAGCTGGGCTGGCGTCAGTGTGGCGGCGTAGTTGACCAGCTGAGCCAGGCGGCCTGTCTCACGGTCGAGAATCTCGTCGGCCTTGTCGAGGTCGGCGGGGTTGCGGCGCGCGTTATAGAGGTCGAGGTAATATGTAGCCATGTAGTAGCTCATCAGGCCGTCGAAGGGCGTTACGTCGGCCGGAAGCTTCTCGTCGATAAGCTCGAGGAGGTTGCGGGCCATGTCGTAGTGGTCGGAGGGGATGGGCTTGCCGTTCTGACGGGCGTTGTCGGCGGCCCACTGCGAGGCGGGTTCGTCGCCGGCGACAATGAGGTTCTCGACGCAGTCGAGGATAGCGTTGCGGGTCGAGGCGACCATGCGGCGCACAGTCTCGTCGAGGTAGAGGCCCTTGGCGTGCTCCTTGTCGTCGAGACCGCCCCAGCGGAAGCGGCTCATGATATTCTTGTATGCCTTGTCGGCCACGGGCGAGTAGACAGCTTTGCTGAAGGGCGTGACCTCATAGGCCATGCCGGTCGAATACATATAGTTGTCGAGACCGAGGTAGTATGACGCGGGCACCGTCGTGGCGAAGTAGACGGGGCGCTCCCAGTTGCCGCCGACAGCATTCGAGATGATGTCGAGTGAGAGCACCTTGCTCTGGTTGAGGCCCTGCCCCTGGCGGCGCAGGTCGGTGGTGATGTTGCCGAGCGAGGGCAGTAGCGCTTCGGCCGCGGGAGTGCCGGGGGTGATGCCGTAGCGGCGCATGGCGGCGGCACTGTCGACGGGGATGAAGACTCGCGGCTCGGTGAGATAGGGTGCGCCGACACGCGTGGCATCGCTGGCGTAGAGGTGGCGCAGGGCGTCCTCGGCGCGGACGAGCGAGTCGGTAGCGGGCACGACGAAGTTCCAGGCCATGCGCTCGTAGGCGTAGTCGGCCGGCTGAGCGTAGATGTCGACGGGACGGGCGTTATAGAAGGGGTAGCCGAGGTTGTGGGCATACCAGTCGGTTGTCAGATAAGAGAGGTTGACGACGCGCACGTCGGTGCGGAAGCCTTCGACCTCCTGGGCGTACCAAAGCGGGAAGGTGTCATTATCGCCGTTGGTGAATATGATGGCGTTGTCGTCGAGCGAGGCGAGATAGTTCATGCCGAAATCGCGTGTGGTGTAGCGGTGCGAGCGATCGTGGTCGTCCCATGTCTGCGACACCATCTGCAGGGGCACGAAGATGCCGAAGGCGACTGCGACGGCAGCTGCGGCCCACTGAGTGCCGCGGGGCAGGCTGTCGGCGTCTTTGGCGTCTTTTTTCTTGGTGAATTTGGCGAAGAGGTCTCTGAGCAGGCAAGCGAGGGCGGGGACGCCGATGCCGATCCAGATGGCGAAGGCATAGAACGAGCCGGCGAACGAATAGTCGCGCTCACGCGGCTGGCCCGGGGTCTGGTTGAGGTAGAGCACGATGGCGATGCCTGTCATGAAGAAGAGGAAGAAGACAACCCAGAATTGCTCGATGCCGCGCTTGGGATCGGTGTTGTGGGTATAGAGCGCCTGCCAGAGCAGACCGATGATGCCGAGCAGTAGCGGCAGCATGTAGAAGACGTTGTGGCCTTTGTTGCCTTTGCCGAACTCGTCGGGCAGCTTCGACTGGTCGCCGAGACGGGCGTTGTCGATGACGGGGATGCCCGAAATCCAGTTGCCCAGATGGGGCTCGCCGTTGCCCTGGATGTCGTTCTGACGCCCGGCGAAGTTCCACATGAAGTAGCGCCAGTACATGTGGTTTAGCTGGTAGTTGATGAAGTATCTTAGGTTTACGCCGAAGCCGGGCTTCCAGGCCGAGGTCTGGGTGACGGGGTTGCCCATGGCGTCGATGGCCGTAGTGACGGGCTCCTGACTGTGGAGGTAGGGAGCCACCTCGCTGAGCCAGGCGGCGCCGTCCTCGGCCCAGCGCTGACGCACTTCGCGAGGTATATCATAAATGTCGGGGGTCTGATAGTCGGCCCAGCTCTTGTAGCCGTCGACGTGGCCCGAGCGGTTGTCGGTGCTGTAGATGCGGGTGAAGAGCATCGACACGTCGTCCATCGTCTTGTAGTCGGGGCGCTCGATGGCCTCGACGTAGCGGTCGGGCTCGGCGGCCGATTTCTTGACTACCTTGGTGTAGCTGCGGGTCGGATTGTTGATGGCGCGGCCCTCGGCGTCGCGGATATAGCCGTCGATGATGCGTGTGCGGGGATAGCCGTTATCATCGACG
This sequence comes from uncultured Bacteroidales bacterium, assembly GCA_945828175.1. Classification (GTDB taxonomy): domain Bacteria; phylum Bacteroidota; class Bacteroidia; order Bacteroidales; family Muribaculaceae; genus CAG-873. The sequence continues at coordinate 2,709 of CALZQD010000125.1, forward strand.
GGAACGATGTAGCTGTCGTCATACTCCTCGGTGGCAAGCTCTTCGGCGAAGGCGGGACCGTAGAAGAGCGGACGGTCGCCATACTGCTCGCGGTTGAGGTATGAGGCGAGGGCGAAGACGTTGTCGGGAGCGTTCTGGTTCATCGGGGTGCCGGCGCTGGCGCGGATGAGCAGCAGGGCGTATGAGGCATAGCCGATGAAGATGACGAAGATGCTGAGAGTGATGACGTTGAAGACTCTGACAGGTACCTGCGGGCAGAACATGAAGAGCCAGACGACGAGGCCTGCGATAAACAGCGTCGGGATGACCCACGAATTGCCGATGAAAGGCATGCCCGAGAGGATAATGGCTGTGAGAAACCACCATTTGATGGCCGTGGCGTTTTTCTGACGGTAGAGCGCGCGGATGGCCATGATGAAGACGGCGACAACGACGAGGGCATAGACTGCCACGCCTGTGTTGTAGCTGAAGCCGAGGTCGTTGACGAAGAAGAGCTCGAACCACTGCGACACGTTGATGAAGCCGGGGACGAGGCCGTAGAGAATCAGTCCGACGACGACGCACGAGACGGCCAGTGCGATGAGCGAGCCTTTGGCGTTGACGTTCTTATACTTGCGGTAGTAGTAGACGAGGCCGATGGCCGGGATGCAGAGGAGATTGAGCAGATGGACGGCTATCGATACACCTATGATATATGCGATGAGCACGAGGTAGCGGTCGCTGTGGGGCTGGTCGGCGCGGTTCTCCCATTTGAGGATGAGCCAGAAGACCAAGGCCGTGCAGAACGACGAGAAGGCGTAGACCTCGCCCTCGACGGCCGAGAACCAGAAGGTATCGCTCCAGGTGTAGGCCAGGGCGCCGCAGAGGCCGCCGCCCATGATGACGAGCATCTGCAGCGGGGTGACTTCGGTGGCGTCGTCGGCGACGATGAGTTTCTTGATGAGGTGGGTTATTGTCCAGAACAGCAGCAGGATAGTTGCGGCGCTCAGGAGGGCCGACATGGTGTTGACGGCGAAGGCCGCCATGGTCATCTCACCGCCTAAGAGTGTGATGAAAAATCGTGCGGCGAGCATGAAGATAGGGTTGCCCGGCGGGTGGCCGATTTCGAGTTTCGCGCCCTGAAGGATAAACTCGGGGCAGTCCCAGAAGCTTGCTGTCGGCTCGAGGGTCAGCATATATGTCACCGCGGCGATGACAAAACAGAGCCAGCCCAGAGAGTTATTGACAAGATTATACTTTTTCATTAACGATTGGAGTTTTAGACTTTAAACTGCAAAGTTATCTAAACTTGGCGTTCTGCGCAGGGTTTTAACGAATATTAATGCCCCGATAGCATAAAAAACCACAAAAAAAGAGCCTTAATTATGGAAATAAAAAAAATTAATATAACTTTGTATCTCAAAGTCAACCTGACATCAATATTTAGATGAGAGTCAAAATACACCACGAAGGTACCAATATACTGATTATATTGATAATAATACTGCTCCTGATCAACATTCCGCTGTGGCTGTGGGTCAGGCCGCTGACTGTTCCAATAGCGTCGACAGCCGTGGGCGGAGTTTTCTATCTGCTGGTAGTCAATTTTTTCCGTTCGCCCAAGCGACAGTTCAAGGGTAATCCCGAGAATGTCGTAGTCGCCAGCGCCGACGGCAAGGTCGTAGCCCTCGAAGAAACCTTCGAGGACGAGTTCCTCCACTGTAAAGCCATCCAGCTGTCGGTGTTCATGAGCATCTTCAACGTCCATGCCAACTGGTTCCCGGTCGACGGCGAGGTGATATACTCGAAACACCATTCAGGCCGCTTCATGGCCGCCTATCTGCCCAAGTCGAGCACCGAGAACGAGCGCTCGACCGTCGTCATCCGCACCCCCGGCGGCCGGCTCGTGCTTGTGCGCCAGATTGCCGGCGCGATGGCCCGCCGCGTCGTCACCTACGCCCATCCCGGCGTCGAGGCCTCGATACAGGACCACATGGGCTTTATCAAATTCGGCTCGCGTGTCGACATTTATCTGCCGACCGATACCGAGATTTATGTCAAGATCGGCGATAAAACTGTCGGCGGCATCACTGAAGTCGGCCGTTTAAGCTCAAAATCATAAAACAATGACAAATCGATTTGTTGCCTTCATACCAAACACCCTGACAACTCTCAACCTCATCTCAGGTTGTGTGGCAATAATATTCGCATTCAATTATACCGAAAGTTACGGCTGCCTCACCGGCGCCGAAATGGCCTGCCTGATGATAGGCGCCGCGACGGTCTTCGACTTTCTCGACGGGGCGAGCGCGCGTCTGCTCAAAGCCTACTCGCTCATCGGCAAAGAGCTCGACTCGCTGGCCGATATGGTCAGCTTCGGCGTGGCTCCCGCGATGCTGATGCTCAACATGATGCTCAACTACTCGCAGATCGAGTGGCTCTGCTATATAGCCCTGTTTATCCCCGCGATGGGCGCCCTGCGACTGGCGAAATTCAATATCGACGACAGCCAGTCGACGACATTCAAGGGTCTGCCGATACCGGCCAACGCCATCTTCTGGATCGGCATGTCGGGCTGGTTTACCCGCTACGGCTACCCCGGCACGGTCATCATGGCCATCATCATCGTCGCCGTGTCGCTCGCGATGGTCTCTAACATCAAGATGTTCTCGCTCAAAATCAAGAGCCTCTCCTTCCACGAAAACGTGCGCCGCTATGTCGTCATCATCGCGACCGCCGCGTTTGTCTGGGCCTATGGACTCTCGGGCTTCATCTGGGCCATCGTCCTTTATCTGCTCGTCTCGATTCTCTCGCGCCGCGAGCTCTGAGCCCCGCGCCGCTCCGATTTATAAAAACATAAAACGATTGTTCTCGATATGGGTACATTCCTGTTCTTACTATTTGTATTTTTCATCGTCATC
>CALZQD010000126.1 GCA_945828175.1 uncultured Bacteroidales bacterium
GCTATGAGCCGCGTCGACCGTCTCGGCGGGCTACTCCCCTCTGTCGTCGAAGCCCGCATCGACGCCGAGCGCCGCAGGGTTGACGACCACTGCGCTGACGAGCTGCGCCGTTGTGTCGCCGATATCGTCAGCCGCCGCTCGACCACCCTCGACAGCGCCGCCGCCCTTATCGAGGCCCTGTCGCCCGAAGCCACGCTGCGCCGCGGCTATTCGATTACCCGTATTGGCGGTCATGCCGTCACTTCGTTTTCCCAACTAAACAAAGGTGACATCGTCACGACCGTCTTTGCCGACGGTTCGGCTGTGTCGCAGATAATTGATACCAACGATGAAAAAGATTGAAGAAATGACTTACAGCGAGGCTATTGCCGAACTCGAGGAGATACTCGCCTCGCTCCGTGGCGACAGCTGCGACGTCGACACCCTCGCAGCGAGAACCCGCCGCGCCGTCGAGCTCCTCAAGGCCTGCCGCTCGCGCCTGACCGCCACCGACAACGAACTCAAGGAGATTCTCGAGCAGCTTGACTCAATGCACAATGCATAATGCACAATTCACAATTGGCTGGAATTTTGAATTTTGAATTGGACTAATTGGTCAAATAAGGCTAATTAGTATGATTGTGCATTGTGAATTGAGCATTGTGCATTTCCGACAGGTCGATTCCCAGGTGCCTCTCAGTCTTGTCGACGAGGATTTTGCGGGCGATGCGGGCCCAGCGGGCATCGCTTGCTGTAGCCTCGTTCTCGAGTATCGACATGGCCTGCCAGAAGCAGACGAGCGCAGCCGACAGGCGCGTCAGTCCCCATGACGCGATGTCGCCGATGATGACCGTGTCGATCATATATGAGAGCACAAGCAGAGCATAGATTTTTATCAGCGTCGTGACGACGCGGCCGAAACGGTGCGAACTCAATCGCGCCGCGTCGATTTTCCCAAGACGCTTGAGACGCCGCCTCAGCATCACGGCCGAGAGGCAGTCGGTCAGTACGATTGCCGTGCAGACGAGCGCGTAGGGCATCACCTCGCCGGCAAGGCTGCCGAGCCATGCGCCTGCGAGCGGCAGTGCGACCGAGGGGAGGGTGGAGATGTGGTTTTTCATAGAGTAACGGTTTTAAAAGACGATGCAAATTTACAATATTAAATTGCAAAAGTCAATACATCGTACGTAGATAGTAATCGAAAAGTATACCACTATAATAAGGCCTATGGGTCAAAAATTAACCAAAAAAATATAATGTATAACCAACTTTTGATATCTTTGCAAATAGAAGATAAGATGGTATACTTTTAGATTATTTTTTGGTATACTTTCGTGTTATTATTTACATCCATATTGCAGCGGACATAAGCAACAAAAAATCTCGCGATTTTCATCGCGAGATTGTTTTTTGATGCGATATTTATGTTGCGACGATATCGCAAGCTGGTTTGTGTGCTTTTCAGCGTTTGGCGCAGCGTTTTTCGAGCTGGCGCTCGACGGCTTCGAGGGCGAGGTCAACGGCTTCTTCGAAGCTGTTGGCGGTCTTGGTGGCGACGATGTCTTCGAGCTGCGGGGCGACGATCTTGACGATGGCCTCTTTGTTCATTGCGGTCTCGGGTTTGACGACTTTGAGGGTTACGTCGATATCTGTGATTGCGTCGTAGCGGCGGGTGAGACGCTGGGCTTTCTTGTTGATGAATTCGACGAGGCGGTCGGCGATGTCGAAGTGGATGGCCTGAATTTTAACTTCCATAATCTGAAATTTTAGGGGTTAAACTTGTGTGTGGGTTGTTTCTCGTCGGCGGACGGTGGCTTGCCGTCCGGGCGACGGTCATGGTTATGTTTTCTTTGCCCGTGGGTGGGCGAGTTTGTAGTTGTCTTTGATGTCGCGTGAGGAGAGGTGTGTGTATATCTGGGTTGTCGCCAGCGATGAGTGGCCGAGGAGCTGCTGGACGGCGGTGAGGTCGGCGCCGTTGTTGAGCATGTCGGTTGCGAAGCTGTGGCGCAGCACATGGGGCGAGCGGCGACGGGCGCCGGTGTTGCCGTCGAAGGCGCGGCGTACGACGCGGTAGACGAGCTGCCGGTAGAGTGGGCTGCCGTCGGGGCGCACGAAGAATTGGCCGCCGGGGTTGTCGGCGTCGCGGTCGCGGAGGGTGGTGTAGAGTCGGATCATCGTTGTCAGTTCTTCTCCGAAAGGAATCATTCTTTCTTTATTACGCTTGCCGATGACTTTTAGTTCGCGGCGGCGAAGGTCGACGTCGGCGTCGCGAAGGCCGACGAGTTCTGACTCGCGCATGCCTGTCGAGTAGAGCATGTCGGCGATGAGGCGGTCGCGCACGGCGATGAAGTCGTCGGTGTCGAGCTCGGCGTCGAGCACGCGGGCTGTGTCGGCCGTGGGGATAAGAACGGGCAGGGGTTTGGGCAGCCGGGCGGGGGTGAGCTCGGCTGCGGGGTTGACGCTGACGCCGCAGCGGCGGTTGAGGTAGCCGTAGAAGGCGCGGAGTGCCTGTATCTTGCGGCGGACTGAGCGCACGCCGATGCCTTCGGACGAGAGGTGGGCTATCCAGAGGCGCAGGTCGGAGAGGGTTACGGCCGAGGGGTCGGGCTCGGCGGTATGGATGTCGCAGCCTGAGAGTGAGGCTGATGCGGCGAAGCTATACCACTGGCTGATGTCGCGCCTATATGACAAAACGGTGTGAACTGAAGAATTCAGCTCACACCGCAGATATGTCGTAAATGAGTCGATTAACATATATTCGTCGCCTCAGAGGCTTTAGTGCCTGTGGGTATCGGCGAATTTAGTCAATCCTTTTTATTTTGCCAAATAAAACAAGGAAAAATTCCGGTCGGTTTTTGCCTGAGGCGTCTGTGAGACCGGATTGACGGCTGAGAGCCGATTAATCTTCGACGGCGCGAAGTTTCTGGACGTAAACCGCTTTCATCATTTTTTTGCGGTTTGTCACAGACGGCTTCTGGAAGGCCTGACGGCTGCGGAGTTCTTTAACAATGCCGGTTTTCTCGAATTTTCTTTTGAATTTTTTGAGAGCTCTTTCGATGTTTTCGCCTTCTTTTACTTGTACGATAATCATATTGGTTGTTGAAAATATTTAATTGTTTGTTTATTGTCGTTTTTGCGTTTTGCGGGGCAAAATTAATAATACTTTTTTAGATGACAAAACTTTTTAACGATAAAATAACCCTTTCTGTCATTTGAGGTTGTTGGGGTTGTCGGGGTCGGTGTACCAGCGCGAATACATGAGGTAGTTGTGGGCTATCTTGCGGTTGATTTCGGCGCTTTGTTCGGGGTCGACCTGCTTGATGTATTTGGCGGGGACGCCGGCCCAGAGTTCGTTGGGGCCGATTTTGGTGCGCGATTTGACGACTGAGCCGGCGGCGACGATGGCTCCGCGGCCTACCTCGGCGTCGTCCATGACGACTGAGCCCATGCCGATGAGGGCATAGTCGTCAATCTTGGCGCCGTGAATGGTGACGTTGTGGCCTATCGAGACGTAGTCGCCGATCTCGATGGTCGATTTCTGGTAGAGTGTGTGGAGCACCGAGCCGTCCTGGATGTTGACGCAGTTGCCGATGTGTATCGAGTTGACGTCGCCGCGGATGACAGTGCCGAACCATACGCTGCAGTCGTCGCCCATCTCGACGTCGCCGATGATGGCGGCGTTTTCGGCGAGGAAACAGTCGCGGCCCATCTTTGGCGTGAATCCGCGAACGGGAACTATTATTGCCATACTTTTATCTTAATTTTGAATTTTGAATTTTGAATTTTGAATTTTGAATGGGGCTAATTGGTCTAATTAGTCTAATTGGTCAAACTTGAGCATTGTGCATTGTGCATTGCCTCAATTGTGCATTGTGAATTGTGCATTGTGCATTGTGCATTGCTCAGAGCGGTGCCGTGGCTTTTTCGAGCCATGCGCGGCTGTCGACGTCGAGGGCTGGCGATAGGGCGGCGCAGACTTTGGCGTGGTAGTCGTTGACCCAGGCGATTTCGTCGGCTGTCATCAGCTTGAGGTCGAAGAGCTTGCGATCGAAGGGACAGAGCGTCAGGGTCTCGAACTTATAGAAGTCGCCGAATTCGGTCGTCATCGCAGGTACGGTGAGCACGAGGTTCTCGCAGCGGATTCCGTGGATGCCTTCGCGGTAGAGGCCGGGCTCGTTCGAGGTGATCATGCCGGGCGTCAGCGGGGCGGGGACGTAGTTGAGGCGGATGCTCTGCGGGCCTTCGTGGACGTTGAGGAAGTGGCCTACACCGTGGCCGGTGCCGTGGAGGTAGGTCAGACCGTGCTGCCAGAGGAAGCGGCGGGCGAGCGCGTCGAGCTGCATGCCGCAGGTGCCGGCGGGGAAGATGACCTGAGCAAGCGAGATGTGGCCTTTCATCACGAGGGTGAAGTCGCTGCGCTCCATGTCGGTCGGGGTGCCGAGGGCGATGGTGCGGGTGAGGTCGGTCGTGCCGTCGTAATATTGTGCGCCCGAGTCGATGAGCAGTAGGCCGGTGGGCTTGATCTCAGAGCTTGATGCCTCGTCGGCTTCGTAGTGGACGATGGCGCCGTGGGGGCCATAGCCGGCTATGGTGCCGAAGCTTTCGTCGAAGAATAGGGGCGATTCGGCGCGGTGGCGGCGCAGGATTTCGGCGACTTCAAGCTCGGTCAGGTGGCCGGCGGCTACGCGGAGTGAGATATCCATGAGCGAGTTGACCCTGGCGCCTCGGTCGCGGAGCATCGCCTGGCGGACGCCTTCGGTCTGGACGGCGTTCTTGCAGCCTTTGAGCATGGCTATCGGCGATGTGGCCTCGATGGTGCGGGTGCCGAGCAGCTCGAGCACGGCTGTCGATGTGCGTCCGGGTTCGACGAGCACGCGGGCTTCGTCGCTCAGGTTGCTGAGGAATGATTTCACTTCTGAGTATCCTGCGACCTCGACTCTGGCCTCGTTGAGGTGGTCGATTGCGGCGACGTCGAGCTTGGCGCGGTCGATGAAGACGATGTTGCGCTCGGGCGAGAGGTAGAGAAATGCTGTCGCAACGGGGTTGTATTTCACGTCGTTGCTGCGGATATTGAGCGTCCAGGCGATTTCGTCGAGAGCCGAGATGAAAATCGAGGTGGCGTGGGCGCGTCCGACGCCGACGAGGATGTCGACAATCTTCTCGCGTGCCGTGCGGCCGGCATATTTGGCGTCGTGGGCGAAAATCTTGCATTGGGGAAGGGCGGGGCGGTCGCTCCAGATCTTGTCGATGACGTCGAAGTCGGTCGTCAGCATCAGGCCCGAGGCTTCAAGCTCGGCACGGAGGCTGCGGGCGGCTGCGACTGACATCAGCATGCCGTCGACGCCGACCGTAGAGCCTGCGGGGAGTGTCTCGCAGAGCCATGTGCCGACCGACGGCGTCGATACGAGGCCGTCTTTCATCAGTTTGATTTCTGTGCCCGAAAGCTGCTCGGCTGCTTGCAGGAAGTAGCGCGAGTCGGTCCAGAGCAGGGCTTCGTCGGCTGTGACGACGAGGTCGCCGGCCGAACCGGTGAAGCCGCTCAGCCAGCGGCGGGCCTGCCAATGGGCGGCAAGGTATTCACT
>CALZQD010000127.1 GCA_945828175.1 uncultured Bacteroidales bacterium
CGATGTTGGCGTCGATATGCTTGTTGCTGAAGCGGTAGCTGACGTAGTTGTCGCGGTTGAGCGCCCAGGTCTGATAGCCGATGACGGGAGTGGCGGGTATGACGTTGACCGTCAGCACCGAGTCGCCGACTTCAGCTTTGAGTCCGAAGTCGAATCCCTCTTTGCCCTTGATGTTCTGCTGGGTCAGGCGCAGGGCGGCGATGTTGCGTGTGGCGAAGCCGTCGACCTTGACCTTGGCGAAGTCGTCGAAGGTGCCGGGGCGGTTGTCGACGCGGCCGGTGAAGTGGAGGTGCTCTTTATGCTGGCGTGCGCCGAAGGTGATGGTATCGAGGCGCGTCGTGCCGGTGACGAAGCCGAGCATCTCGGAGCTGAGCCTCAGCGTCGTATCGTTGTCGGCCGTGAGCGACAGATGGCTGAAGCCGGTCTTCGAGGCGGCGAGTATGTCGTTGATGAAGTTGTTGCGGCCGGCGCTCAGGTCGAAGACGAGGCCCGGCAGGGCGCTGTGGATCTGCTCGACGTCGATGCGGCGCCGCGTCATCTGCGAGTCGACGACGGCCGAGACATCACCGAAGGACGTCAGCAGGCTGTCGAGGCCGCAGTAGGCCGTGAAGCGTGCGTTGAGGTCGCGGTTGTTGAGGCTGAGGTCTGTCAGCGAGTCGTTTGCGTTGAGGTGGGCGAGTATGTCAGAGACGACGATGTCGCCCTCGGGACGCTCGAGAGTGAGATCTTCGAGAGTCACGCGGCCGTCGACAATCTTGTCTTTGGGCGTGAGGGTGGCGTCGGCCGTGAGGCTCAGCGACACCTTCATGTCTGATTCAGAGAATTTCAGGCTTTTGAGGTCTATGTCTTCGCCATCGACAGCAGCGGTCCACACATAAGTGTCGCCGTCGAGGTTGCCGCTCGCCTGAGCCGTGACGGGCAGCGACGGGTCGGTTGAGACGAGGCGGACGTCGGCCTTGCCGTCCTTGAGAGTGGCGTCGGCCTCTATATCCTTGTATTCATAGCCATTATATTCAGCCGAGGCGAGCGACAGGCGCACGTCGGCCGACATCTTTGGCGAGAAGGGGTCGTAGCCGTGGCCCGAGGCGGTCAGCTTGCCAGAAACCTTGCCGACGCCGAGGAGCGGCATGATGCTGTTGACCGGGAACTGGCCGACGTCGACATCGGCCTTATAGTCTTCGCTGCGCGAGCGCCACTGTCCGTCGAGGGCGACGCTGCCGCCGGCGGCGATAACCTTGACATTGCCGCCGAATGTGCCGTTGTTGGCTCTGACACGGCCAGCTACGGCCATCTGCGGTATCTCGAGCGACGAATCGCTGCCGAGGAAGGTATGTTTGATGTAACGGCCATTCAATATGCTGCCCGACAGGGCGATGTCGCCGCCGATACGCGCCGGATTGAACACATCGGTCAGATTACCTTTGGCCTTGAGGGTTACGATATGGTTGAGGCCGACGTCGAGGCGCCTGATGTCGAGGTCTGAGGTCACACCCGAGAGGTCGACGGCAAGCTCGACGCCGTCGTCGGCCGGGAGGGTCAGCAGGTAGGGCATGAACGCCGGGAAGATCATCCTCAAATCAGAGACGCCGACAGCGCCGCCGGCTTTGAGGGCGAGCGGCAGCGAGGGGTCGGTCATCAGGTCGCCGGAGCCCAACAGACCGCTGACGCTGAGGTCGGTGACGGGGGTCGAGACGATGAAGTCATTGAAGGCGATGGCCGTCGAGTCGATGTCGAGCCTACCCGAGGCTGTCAGGCTCACGCCGCAGCGCTCGTGGCCACTGAGACGCAACGGCAGTTTTACTGTCGAGGCCTGATTATAGAAGTTATTGACTGTCAGATCGAGGCTGTCGACCTGAATGTAAGCGAAATCGAGGCCGGGCGCCGGGATGACGCCGCGGGTTGTGTAGAGGGCCTGCGAGCCGGTGAAGGCGATTGAGTCGATGGTGACGGTCCAGGGGGCAGAGGGGGGCGTGTCAGCCGGCTCGACGACGGGGATGGAAGCCACAGTGGCCGAATCGGGGGCTATATATGCCGCTGACAGGGCGTTGCCGGCGAAGGTGCCGATAGCGACTTTCTGCTTGCCGAGGTCGATGAGGCCGTTTTCGAGTCGGCCGTGGCCGATAGTGGCTCCGAGCGAGTCGATTGTCGGCAGGAGGCTCATCGAATAGCGCAGATTGTCGAGGCTGAGGTGCCCCAGACGGATGCTCATAGCCGTCTGGGAAGCAGGCTTTTCGGGCGCGGGCACAGTCGTCGTATCGGCTTTGATGGTCATGGCGACGGTGGCATCGGCGAGCCGTCCGTCCTTGACATCGATGGCCATATCCGACAGCCGGACCGACGCGGGCGAGAGCGACAGACTGCCTGCGGCCAGGGTCATATACATCGCCGAGTCGCGATTGCCCATGACGTAACGGGCGCCGTCGGCTTCGAGGGTCGTAAGGTCGACCTCGCCGCGGATGAGCGGCAGAAGAGCGACGTCGGCTTCGAGACGGTCGGCGGCGATAATCGTATCACTGCCGCTGACGACCGACAGGCCCCCGACCTCGACCGAGAGCGGGAAGCCGAGCCTGAAACGCTCGAGCGAGTAGCGCGCGTCGCCGCTGCGGTTAAGCATCGCGACAAGCTTGACGCGCAGGGTGTCCTGAAGCCAGGGAGAATAGAGCGAGACGACTGTACCGCAGACAAGCAACAAAAGCCCCAAGACGATGAATCCCAGAGTTTTGAATGCTTTTCTAATGACAGTCGAGGCTTTCACGCAGCAGTGTTGATTATGATGAACTTCTCAATTGAAAACAACTGAGCGAGCGATAGGTTTTATCGGCTGCCGAAAATTCATTCGCGCAGTTTCACACGCAGAGCCGTCGGCGACTCACCGAAGTGTGTCTTAACATATTTACCGAAAAACGACATGTTGGGGAAAAGCAGACGGTTTGAAATCTCCTTGACCGTCATGTCGCTGTATTTCAGATAGCGGCGTATGTCTTCGACGACATAGCTGTTGATCCAGTCGAAGGCCGTGCGGCCGCTGACGTTGCGGCAGACGGTCGACAGATATTTGGGCGTCACGCAGAGCTGACGGGCATACCAGGCAACGAGCCTCGGACGCACCTCGACCTTGTTGAGCAGCTCGATGAAGCGCTTGAAGAGAATCTCGCGCTGGCGCACGGCACCGCCGCCGAAGCGGTCGCCCATCTCGCCCATGTCGGCAAGGAGCTCGAAGAGGGCCGCACGGACGACCGAGAGGATGATTTCGCGGTCGTAGGGCGATTTCTCGCTCAGCGTAGCCTTGCGCTGCAGGATGCCGTCGTAGAACTGGTAGAGCTTGATTTTGTCGCTGCTGATGTCGACGATGGGATTGTCCATGACGCGCAGGGCACGGTTCCACAAAGCGCTGTGCGACAGGTTTGTGTGAATCAGATTCTGCGAGACGCAGAACACATTGCCCTTGAAGTCGTCGCTGACGCGGAGGTTGGCGACGAGGTCGTTGGGACGGCCGATTATAACCTGGCGGGTGGAGATCGAGTGGAGATATGAGTTTATCTCGACGTCGAGGTGCCCCTTGACACACATCACGACGGCAAACATGTTGAGTTTCATGCACTCGATCCACGCGGGGAACTGGGTGATGTCGTTGTAGAACACAAACTCGTCGTCGAGGCTTCCCGTGATGTGGGTCGTCTCGACAATTGCCTTGAGGTTGATGGTGTCGAAATCGTCGCGTTTCATGAAAGTATGCGTTTATGATAAGGCGCCCGACGTCGACATTGACATCGGGCGCGCTATCTTATTCAGGGTTAAGAATCAAGCCTCTGTCTTGGTAGCTGCTGGCGCGGGCATCTTGGCCTCCCAGCCGAGGGCGCTGGCGCCGAGAACGGCGGCATCAGCCTCCTTGAGCTCGCTGAGAAGGATTTTCGGTTTGCCCTTGAAGCAGGCAAGCATGTTTCTGTCCATAGCTTGACGCATGGGTTTGAGCAGGAGCTCGCCCGATTTTGACAGACCGCCGAAGAGGATGAATGCCTCGGGAGACGAGAATACTGTCATATCGGCAAGAGCCTCGCCGAGGATGGTGCCTGTGTAGACGAAGATCTCGTTGGCGAGAGCGTCGCCGCTCATGGCTGCGTCATAGACGTCTTTCGATGTAATCTGCTCGATGGGAATGTCGCGCAGGAGCGAGGGCTCGGTGCGGATTTCGAGGAATTCGCGGGCTGTGCGAGCAACGCCTGTAGCCGAGCAATAAGCCTCGAGACAGCCTGTACGGCCGCAGCCGCAGAGACGTCCGTTGTTGCGTTTGACGATGATGTGGCCGAGCTCGCCGGCGAGACCGTCGTGGCCGTAGACCACCTGGCCGTTGATGACGATGCCTGAGCCTACACCCGTGCCGAGAGTGATCATTATGAAGTCTTTGAGACCGCGGGCAGCGCCGTAGGTCATCTCGCCGATAGCGGCAGCGTTGGCGTCGTTGGTGATGGCGACGGGAATACCGAATTTATCGCTAACCATTTCAGCTAAAGGTATGGGAGTCGGCCAGGGCAGGTTGACGCCGTCATCGATCATACCGGTGAAATAGTTTGAGTTGGGGGCACCGATGCCTATGCCGTGGATTTTGTCGACAGCGTCGTTGGCCACAATGAGACGTGTGGCTTCCTGATAGAGTTCGTCGAGATAATCCTCGATCTTATTGTGCTTAGCCGTTTTGATAGAAGCACTGGCCACAACAACACCGCGGGCGTCCACAATACCGAAGACGGTGTTCGTACCGCCTATGTCGATTCCTAATACATAAGGTTTCATGATAGTAGTATATTTGGTTTTCGTTAAAAGATTCAATACCGCAAAGGTAATAAAATTATTTCCATCACCGCAACCCCCGCGCCCCCAAATTCCGCCCCCTTGTCATAATCAATGTTAAATCAGAGGGGAGAGGGGGATGAAAGTGGTATTATAAGACTTTGTTTCTCGGCAGAATATTACTCAGAATAAGAATTGCATTCACGATTGTACTCTTCTTCATATTTGGCAATAATACGTTCTATATCCACTTTCAATTCAGGGAGGTGGCGCACAACTAAGCCCCATAAAAATTCCGGCAAGACATTATCATAGGAATGTATAAATTGCATCCAGCACATCTTGAAGATATGTCAGAACATTCTCAACAGCCATAAATCATGCGGTTTGTGCGGTTAACATTGGCTATGAAATATTTGTTTCACGATCCGCCCTCTTCAATCAAATCGACTTTGCGGTTAAACAAGGCTTCCAAAGCATCGCGAAGACTGAAATAATTGGTGACATAATCGAACTTATCATGGTCGATGGGACCGAAGTCGACAAGTAAGTCTACATCACTCTCGTCATTGAATCTATCGGTCAGGATAGAGCCAAAGACAGCCAAAGACTTGACCTTATGTATCTTGCACAATTCAATAATTCGTTGCAGATTAAGTTCGATTAATCTCATAATCTGTCGTTTTACAAGCGCAAATTCAATGATTCTCTTTAATATCAACACTTTAGCCCAAAAATCGTTTTTCAGAAGCCTGTTC